>NZ_JBEXKU010000015.1:7974-113941 GCF_040609575.1 Streptomyces sp. NPDC004647
GCAGGCGGCAGGCGGCAGGCGGCAGGCGGCAGGCGGCAGGCGGCAGGCGGCAGGCGGCAGGCGGCAGGCGGCAGGCGGCAGGCGGCAGGCGGCAGGCGGCAGCAGACGTTCTCACCCGGTGGCGGTCAGAACCACCAGCAGGACCGCACCGACGGCGCAGGGAGCGATGATCTCGTACGCCCAGCGCACGCTCGGCGCGCCCTGGGCACCCTCGCTGTCCGCGTGCCGCTCGGCCAGCTCCCGCAGTTCCTCGATCGCTTGGTCGGAGGGCGCACGGCGGGGGGCAGCGTCGGAGAGGCCCGCTGCCGAAGAGGCACGCCCGCGTGCATGCGGATCCTGCGCCGCGCCCCGGGTGGTCTGGCGGGCCGCCCTCTTGCGCGCCCGCAGCGAGACCGGGAGCGCCCACAGCTGGTACTTGTGATCGCCCGCGAAAAGCTCACTGGAGTAACCCGCCCGCACGCCCTCGACCGACGCCCAGGGCACGGTGATCGTACGGAAGGGGTTGCGGACCCGGAGCCGCTCGGTTCCGGCGAAGACCGCGGGCCGCAGCGTGTACGCCACGACCAGCGGGACGAGGAGCAGCAGCGCGGCGAGTGCCAGCCAGGGCGTGCGCCCCTCGCCACGGACCAGCGCGTCGCCGCCGAGCCAGGCTGCGAGCGCGAGCAGCACCACCCCGGCGATCAGCGCGGACGGCGAGCGGTAGACCCGGTCGGCGTACGGCTCCGGCTGCGCAGGCTTGGGGGCGGAGGAGTTGTCCGGGCTCGTCATGGGGCCGATTCTGCCTGATCGTCCGGATGCCGGACATCGCGTTCCGGCATCGAATGCCATGCCCTCGCCAGACGCACCGCACCACACCCGAGGGCCGCGCCCCACAGCCGCCCGGCCCGGAGCACGCACCACCCACCACGCCCTGCGCAGGGGGCAGTCGCCCGGCGTCCCGTCGCCCCGATGCGGATCGGACGTCCGCATCCCCCGGCCCCCGCGAGGACCACGCACCACCCACGCCTGCGCAGCGGGAGTCGCCCCGAATCGGTTCCGACGCCGCTGCCGCGCGCAAATCTTCGCCAAAGAAACCGCGTTCCCGTCCGCCTGCCGCCCGAGCCCGGACGGCGTCGCCGCGCGGGCACGGGCCCCTGCGCCGACTCCGACGCCCACTCGTCAACTGCCGGGCCTGCCAGGCAGGTCTGCTTCGGCCTCCGCCCGCTCGTCCGGCACCGCTCCTACGCGCGCGTGGGGCCGGTCCGAGGCGTGCTCGGAACAGCGCTCCCCGCCGTACGAGACCGCGGTGCCGGCCCCGCATTGACCGCCGCCCGCCCGGCACCGGAGGCTCCCTCCGAACGCCCGACCCGGGGGTGACAGTCGCTACGCGCGTAGATATGCTCATCTGGTGACCATGCCCACCACTGTTCCCGCATACGGCACCGAAGCCGCGGAACGCCTGGCCTCGATGGCGGACGTGACCGCCTCCGACGGCGCGCTCCGCCGCTTCCTGCACGGCCTGCCCGGCGTCGACGCGGTCGGCCTGCAGGCCCGTGCCGCGACCCTCGGCACCCGCTCGATCAAGACCACGGCGAAGGCGTACGCCATCGACCTGGCGATCTCGATGATCGATCTGACGACCCTGGAAGGCGCGGACACCCCGGGCAAGGTCCGGGCGCTCTGCGCCAAGGGCATCAATCCCGATCCCACCGACCGCAGCGTCCCCAAGGTCGCCGCGATCTGCGTCTATCCCGACATGGTGGCCACCGCCAAGGAGGCCCTGCTCGCCGGTGGCGCTCCGGACGTCCATGTCGCCTCCGTCGCGACCGCCTTCCCTGCGGGCCGCGTCGCCCTGCCCGTCAAGCTGGCCGACACCCGTGACGCGGTCGCCGCCGGCGCCGACGAGATCGACATGGTGATCGACCGCGGCGCCTTCCTCTCCGGCCGCTACCTCGGAGTCTTCGAGGAGATCCGCCACGTGAAGGAGGCCTGCCGGCGCGAGGACGGCAGCGCCGCCCATCTGAAGGTCATCTTCGAGACCGGCGAGCTCCAGACGTACGACAACGTGCGGCGCGTCTCCTGGCTGGCCATGCTCGCCGGGGCCGATTTCATCAAGACCTCCACCGGCAAGGTCACGGTGAACGCCACCCCGCCCGTCACCCTGCTCATGCTGGAGGCCGTCCGCGACTTCCGCGACGCCGTGGGTGTACAAGTGGGAGTGAAACCCGCAGGCGGCATCCGGACCACCAAGGACGCGATCAAGTACCTGGTGATGGTCAACGAGACGCTGGGCGACGACTGGCTGACGGCGGACTGGTTCCGCTTCGGCGCATCCAGCCTCCTCAACGACCTGCTGATGCAGCGCCAGAAGCTGAGCACCGGGCGCTACTCCGGTCCCGACTACGTGACGGTGGACTGAGACTGCCATGACCAACGCAGCATTCGATTACGCACCCGCACCCGAGTCCCGCGCGGTCGTCGACATCGCACCGTCGTACGGGCTGTTCATCGACGGCGCATTCGCCGAAGCCTCCGACGGCAAGGTCTTCAAAACGGTCTCCCCGTCCTCCGAGGAGGTCCTCTCCGAGGTCGCCCAGGCGAGCGCCGAGGACGTCGACCGGGCGGTCAAAGCCGCCCGCAAGGCCTTCGAGAAGTGGTCGGCACTGCCGGGCACCGAGCGCGCCAAGTACCTCTTCCGTATCGCCCGCATCATCCAGGAGCGCTCGCGCGAGCTGGCCGTGCTGGAGTCGCTGGACAACGGCAAGCCGATCCGTGAGTCCCGCGACGCCGATCTCCCGCTGGTCGCCGCGCACTTCTTCTACTACGCGGGGTGGGCCGACAAGCTGTCGTACGCGGGCCACGGCGCCGACCCGAGGCCGCTGGGCGTGGCCGGCCAGGTCATCCCGTGGAACTTCCCGCTGCTGATGCTCGCGTGGAAGATCGCCCCCGCGCTGGCGACGGGCAACACCGTGGTACTGAAGCCCGCGGAGACGACTCCGCTGTCCGCCCTGTTCTTCGCGGACATCTGCCGCCAGGCCGGGCTCCCCAAGGGCGTCGTCAACATCATCACCGGTGACGGCTCCACCGGCGCCGAGCTGGTCGCTCACCCCGGCATCGACAAAATCGCCTTCACCGGCTCGACCGAGGTCGGCAAGGCCATCGCCCGTACGGTCGCGGGCACCGACAAGAAGGTCACCCTGGAGCTGGGCGGCAAGGCGGCGAACATCGTGTTCGACGACGCCCCCATCGACCAGGCCGTCGAGGGCATCGTCAACGGCATCTTCTTCAACCAGGGGCACGTCTGCTGCGCGGGCTCCCGTCTCCTCGTCCAGGAGTCGGTCGCCGAGGAGCTGCTGGACGCCCTCAAGCGCCGTATGCAGACCCTCCGGGTGGGCGACCCGCTCGACAAGAACACCGACGTCGGCGCGATCAACTCGGCCGAGCAGCTGGCCCGTATCCGCGCCCTGACCGAGGCGGGCGAGGCCGAGGGTGCCGAGCGCTGGGCACCGGCCTGCGAACTCCCCTCCACCGGCTACTGGTTCGCACCGACCCTCTTCACCGGGGTCACCCAGGCGCACCGCATCGCCCGCGAGGAGATCTTCGGCCCGGTGCTCTCGGTGCTGACCTTCCGCACTCCGGCGGAGGCCGTGGAGAAGGCCAACAACACGCCGTACGGCCTGTCGGCGGGCATCTGGACGGAGAAGGGCTCGCGCATCCTGTGGATGGCGAACCAGCTGCGCGCGGGCGTCATCTGGTCCAACACGTTCAACAAGTTCGACCCGGCCTCGCCCTTCGGCGGCTACAAGGAGTCGGGTTTCGGCCGCGAGGGCGGCCGCCACGGGCTGGAGGCCTACCTCGCCCCGTCGAAGCCGAAGGGGAGCGCAGAATGAATGCAGTTGACCGGCTCAGCGTCCTGAAAACCTACAAGCTGTTCGTCGGGGGCACGTTCCCCCGCAGCGAGAGCGGGCGGGTGTACGAGGTGACCGACTCCACGGGCGCATGGCTGGCGAACGCGCCGCTCGCCTCCCGCAAGGACGCGCGGGACGCGGTCGTCGCCGCCCGCAAGGCCTTCGGCGGCTGGTCGGCCGCGACCGCCTACAACCGGGGCCAGATCCTCTACCGCGTCGCCGAGATGCTGGAGGGCCGCCGGGCCCAGTTCGTCTCCGAGGTGGCGGACGCCGAGGGCCTGTCCAAGTCCAAGGCGACGGCGCAGGTCGACGCCGCGATCGACCGCTGGGTCTGGTATGCGGGCTGGTCCGACAAGGTCGCCCAGGTGGCGGGCTCGTCCAATCCGGTCGCCGGGCCGTATCTCAACCTCTCCTCCCCCGAGCCGACCGGTGTCGTGGCCGTCCTGGCGCCGCAGGAGTCCTCGTTCCTGGGCCTGATCTCGGTCATCGCCCCGGCGATCGTCACCGGCAACACGGTCGTCGCGGTCACCTCGGAGAAGGCGCCGCTGCCCGCCCTGTCCCTGGCAGAGGTGCTGGCGACCTCCGATCTGCCGGGGGGTGTCGTCAATGTGCTCTCAGGCCGGACCGCGGAGCTCGCCGCGCCGCTCGCCGCGCACCAGGACGTCAACGCGATCGACCTCACGGGGACGGCCGGCCTGCCGGACGAGGGGACACTGGCGAAGGATCTGGAGACATCGGCGGCGGACAACCTCAAGCGGGTCCTGCGCCCCTCCCGTACGGACTGGACCGCCGACCCGGGCACCGGCCGGCTGTTCGCCTTCCTGGAGACCAAGACGGTCTGGCACCCGGTCGGGGCCTGACGTCCCTCGCACGGCGAAGCACCGGTCGGCCGCTTCGGCCGGCCGGGGCTGATCCGAGGACGCGGAGCGCCTGGCCGGGCAGCACGTCCGCGGCCCGGCGCGCCGCCGGCAGTCGGGACAGCGAGCCGCACCGGAACGCGCGGCCGGATCCAACACGGGCTCACCGCCGACCGGTTGGAAGTCGGCGACCCGGGTGCCGAAGCTGTACGCGTTGATTACGCGTGATCGTTCGGGAACGCGAAGTGGTCGACCCGGTGACGGTGCGGCCACTTTCTCCTCCCCCTGCGGGTCGCAAACCCGCCCACATGCCCGAGAATGCTGTCCCGTGACTTCCCACCATCACTCCGCCCGCGTCGTGTTGCTGACCGGCCCCTCGGGCTCGGGCAAGTCCTCGCTCGCCGCCCGCACCGGACTGCCCGTGCTCAACCTCGACGACTTCTACAAGGAGGGCGACGACCCGACGCTGCCCGCTCTCCCGGACGGTTCGGGCACGGACTGGGACTCGCCCCTGTCGTGGGATGCCGAAGCGGCGGTCACGGCGATCGAGGAGCTGTGCCGTACGGGCCGTACCGCGGTGCCGGTGTACGACATCGCCACCAGCGCGCGCATCGGCGAGGGCGCACTGGGCATCGGGCACGCGCCCCTCTTCATCGCCGAGGGCATCTTCGGCGCGGACGTCGTGGACCGGTGCCGAGAACGGGGCCTGCTGGCCGATGCGCTGTGTCTGCGCGGCCGGCCGTCCACCACCTTCCGACGACGGCTCCTGCGGGATCTGCGGGAGAATCGCAAGTCGGTACGGGTACTGCTGCGGCGGGGCTGGCGGCTGATGCGCTCGGAGCGCGGGATCGTCGCGCGGCAGGCGGCGCTCGGCGCCCGCCCCTGCGGCAAGGACCAGGCCTACAGCCGGATCACCGCCCTGGCCACGAGCGGCCGGGTTCCCGCGAAGCCCGGACAGGCCGTACGCGCCTGACGGTCCCGGCGCGGCGAACACCCGGCCGTATCGGCGGAGCGCCGGCCGTACCGGCGGAGCGCACGCGACGGACGCAGAGAAGCAAAGAAACGCGAGAAGCAAAGAAACGCAGAGAAGCGGGGCCGAGCAGACCCCCCGGCCGCTCGGTCCCGCTGTCCCCCTCAACCCGCCGATCCCCCGATGGGCGGGCCCATCTCCCCCGTGCTGCCTGTCCCTCCCCCGAAGGACAGGCTCCGCCGTCTCCCCCCGACACGGCGGCGTTCCCCCTCGGGCCCCCCGTTCCCCCGGGGCCCCTGCCTTCAGGCGACAAGCTCGCCGAAGGACTCCTCTTCGTCCCGCCCGAAGGTGAGCGTCTCGTCCTCGCGCAGCCGGCGCAGTGAGCGCCAGATGCTGCTCTTGACGGTGCCGACACTGATGTTCAGTATGTCGGCGATCTCCGGGTCCGTCCGGCCCTCGTAGTAGCGCAGTACGAGCATCGTGCGCTGCAGCTCGGGCAGCCGGGTCAGGGCCTGCCAGAGCACGGCGCGCAGCTCGGTGCCGCGCATCGCGTCCTGGTCGCCCACCGTCTCCGGCAGCTCCTCGGTCGGGTACTCGTTCAGCTTGCGCCGGCGCCAGGCGCTGATGTGCAGATTCGTCATGGTGCGCCGGAGGTAGCCGCCGACCGCGGCCTTGTCGCTGATCCGGTCCCAGGCGCGGTAGGTGGAGAACAGCGCGCTCTGCAGCAGGTCTTCCGCCTCGTAACGGTCACCGGTCAGGTGGTAGGCGGTGGCGTACAGGGAGGCGCGGCGCTCCTGCACGTAGGCGGTGAACTCCGCTTCGGCGTTCAGCGTCTCCGACAGGCCGTTCCGCTGCCCCGTGTCCTCCCTGTACGACGATCCCCCGTGTCCCCCGCTGCCCCCGTCGGCGACCGTGTTCGCGTCGATCGCCACCATGTACGGCGGCCGCTGGCGTCCGGTGCCGCGAGCACACCCCCGTCCGCTCACCGCACCGGACTTCTCCGAGCTCCGGCCGGCGGCGTGCAGGCGCGTGCGAATGACTGCGCTGGTGGTGCCGGTGTGCAGTGCGTTCATCTCGCGCCCCCCGTCGGTGGAGCCTGCTCGGTCTTCTTGCCTCCGGACGGTGGTCCTGTCCGGTGCACAAAAGACTGCCGGGCCAGTTTCATCGGGCTGTCCGTCGACTGTCACAGGCCTGTCACAGGAACATCCGGGAGGGTCCGGGTATACCGGAGGGCTCCTGCTGTCGAACTCCTGGCACTCCTTGGGCCAGAATGACCAACGTGCCTTTCCTGTTGCTGATCGAGGACGATGACGCCATCCGCACGGCCCTCGAGCTCTCCCTGTCCCGCCAGGGCCACCGCGTGGTGGCCGCGGCCACGGGCGAGGAGGGCCTGAAACTGCTGCGCGAGCAGCGGCCCGACCTGATCGTGCTGGACGTGATGCTGCCCGGTATCGACGGGTTCGAGGTGTGCCGTCGGATCAGGCGCACGGACCAGTTGCCGATCATTCTGCTGACCGCGCGCAGCGACGACATCGACGTCGTGGTCGGTCTGGAGTCCGGCGCCGACGACTATGTGCTCAAACCGGTGCAGCCCCGGGTGCTCGACGCACGGATCCGGGCCGTCCTGCGGCGCGGCGACCGGGAGTCCAGCGACTCGGCGGCGTTCGGGAGTCTGGTGATCGACCGGTCGGCCATGACCGTCACCAAGAACGGTGAGGACCTCCAGCTGACGCCGACCGAGCTCCGGCTGCTGCTGGAGCTGAGCCGGCGGCCGGGCCAGGCACTCTCCCGCCAGCAGCTGCTGCGGCTGGTCTGGGAGCACGACTACCTCGGCGACTCCCGGCTGGTGGACGCGTGCGTGCAGCGGCTGCGGGCCAAGGTCGAGGACGTGCCGTCGTCGCCGACGCTGATCCGTACGGTCCGGGGCGTGGGTTACCGCTTGGACACGCCTCAGTGACGGGTCATGCGCCGCCCGGCCGGGTGCGCGGCTGGGCGGCGGGCATGTTGCGCCTGACCAGCCTGCGGCTGCGGCTGGTGGTCGTCTTCGCACTGGTCGCGCTGACCGCCGCGGTGTCGGCGTCCGGGATCGCGTACTGGCTGAACCGTGACGCGGTGCTGACCCGCACGCAGAACGCCGCCCTGAACGACTTCCGCAAGTCTCTGGAGGACAACGCCGGTTCGCTGCCGCTGCGCCCTTCCTGCGACCGGCTGCAGGACGCCGCGAACCGGATGGCGGGCACGACGCAGCGCTATGAGGTGGTGCTGATCGACAAGGGGCAGGGCGGCGGCGCCTGTACCGCGCCCTCCAACTCGTCGGTGTTCACCCTGGGTGCGGTGCCGCACGCGCTGCGCAAGGCGGTCAACAAGGAACGCCCGGTGGACGAGGGCGACGGACTGCCGTACCACCTGTACTGGCAGCGCAGAACGATCCACGGCGATCCGTACCTGGTCGGCGGCGCGCGGGTCATCGGCGACGGGCCGACGGGTTACATGCTCAAGTCGCTCGCCTCGGAGCGCGACGACCTCAACTCGCTGGCGTGGTCGCTCGGCATCGCGACCGGGCTCGCGCTGATCGGCTCGGCGCTGCTGGCGCAGGCCGCCGCGACGACGGTGCTGCGGCCCGTGCAGCGGCTGGGCGAGGCCGCGAAGCAGCTGGGCGAGGGCAAGCTCGACACCCGGCTGAGGGTGTCCGGTACGGATGAACTCGCCGATCTGTCCCGGACGTTCAACCGGACCGCGGAGTCGCTGGAGGAGCGGGTCGAGGAGCTGAGGGCGCGGGAGGCGGCGAGCCGGCGTTTCGTCGCCGACATGTCCCATGAGCTGCGTACGCCGCTGACCGCGATAACGGCGGTGAGCGAGGTGCTGGAGGACGAGGCCGACAACCTCGACCCGATGATCGCGCCGGCCGTGCATCTGGTGGTGACCGAGACCCGGCGGCTGGGCGACCTGGTGGAGAACCTGATGGAGGTCACCCGGTTCGACGCGGGCACGGCCCGGCTTGTGCTGGACGATGTGGACGTGGCCGACCAGGTGACGGCGTGTATCGACGCCCGGGCCTGGCTGGACGCGGTGGAGCTGGACGCCAAGCGTGGGATCATGGCGCGGCTCGACCCGCGGCGGCTGGATGTGATCCTGGCGAATCTGATCGGGAACGCGCTGAAGCACGGCGGCTCCCCGGTGCGGGTCTCGGTCCGTACGGTTGCCGAGGGCACGCCGGAGTCGGAGCTGATCGTGGAGGTCAAGGACCACGGTCCTGGCATCCCCGAGGACGTCCTGCCGCATGTGTTCGACCGCTTCTACAAGGCGAGCGCCTCCCGGCCGCGGTCCGAGGGGAGCGGCCTCGGCCTCTCCATCGCGCTGGAGAACGCGCATATCCACGGCGGTGACATCACCGCGGCCAACTCGGCACGGGGCGGTGCGGTGTTCACGCTGCGGCTGCCGCTGGACGCCTCACGGCTGGGGCCGGACGAGGACGAGGACGAACAGGACGCGCAGTGATGCATCATCCGACCGACTTCCGACCGGCAGGCCCGGGGGCGCGTGACCGCCTCCTGGGGGTGCATGGCTCCCTCCCCGGGGTTCGTGGCCGGCTCCCGGGGGTGCGCGGTCGCCGGGCGCGCGCCGTCGCCGCGGTCACGCTCCTGCTGGGCGCGGCCGGCTGCGGGATCCGCGGTACGTCCATCCCCGTCGACGCCGGAGCCGCCCCGTCCCGCGCGTCCTGCTCGGTGCCCGGCGACCGCGGCTCGGCCGGGGACTCGGCGAACGCGGTACCGGTCAAGGTCTTTCTGGTCTGCAGCACACAGCTCCTGCCGGTCGACCGTACGGTCCGGGTGCCGGGGGACCGGCTCGCCACGGACCGGCTGCGGGTCGCCCGCGCCCTGCTGAACGAGTTGCAGGACCAGCCCACCGCCCCCGAGGAGGAGGCCGGGTTCTCCACCGAAGTGCCGGACGACCTCGAGGTCACCGGGGCGCGCAAGGGGGACCCGGAGGAGGCGCTGCGGCTGAGCAGGGTGCCGGACGAGCTGCCGTCGTACGCGCTGGCACAGCTCGTCTGCACGTACGCCGACACGGCCGCGGCCGCGAAGGGAGGCCGTTCGGTGGTTCTCGGCGGGCCCGCGGAGGGTTCGCTCCAGCGGTACGTGTGCACACCGGGCCTGCGGGCCAGGCCGGAAGCGGCGCGGAACGCGGGCACTCCGCTGGACTGACCTGGCACGATACCAGGCCGGACCACGGTCCGTAGCGGGCAGGTCACTGACCGGGGGGTCAGTAACTACCGGGTAACAGCAGTGACTGACCGGCTGCCCCCGGAACCGGCCCACCGGCAGGCGCGTCCTCCTGGACGTGCAGCGTCATGGCTCCGGCGACAGCGCCACCTTCCGCCTCCGCGCGACGGGACTCGTATTCCTGGTCGTGCATCTGCTGACCGTCGGCTGGCTCACCCTGCGCCCGCTGTCCGTGCCGTGGGTGCCGGCGGCGAATCTGCGGCCGCTGGCCACCGTCCGCGCGGAGCTGGCGCAAGGCCCCTGGGAGGCCGCACACGGCCTCGTGCCCGCACTCCTGCTGCTCGCACCGCTCGGGGTGCTGCTGCCGATGGTGACGGGCCGGCTGGCGGGCTCCTGGCTCTCGTCGCTCGCGCACACGGTGTTCACCGGCGCCATGGTGTCGCTCGGAATAGAGCTGCTGCAGACGGATGTGCCGGGACGCACCCTCGACGTGGACTCGGTACTACTCAACACGGCCGGGGTGGGGATCACGTATCTGCTGCTGGCGCCGCCGCTCAGGGGCCTGATACGCCGCAGGGAGCACGGCGCCCGGCCGTCGCACCTCCCGCGGGAGGAGGGGCCCCAGGGGCCGACCCCGACGATGTCCAGGGTCGGGATCGCCCCGTAGGCCGACGCCGCACCCGCTTCGCGAGGCGTAGCTTCGAGGTATCGGAACAGACCGTTTCCTGCCGGACATTCGGCCTCGACAGGACCTCACGGTTCGCGAAGGAGTCCATCATGACCGCCCTTGCCCGCCCCCGTGACGGACGGATGATCGGCGGAGTGTGCGCGGCGCTGGCTCAACGCTTCGGCACCTCCGCGAACACGATGCGCGTGATCTTCGTGGTCTCGTGTCTGCTGCCCGGCCCGCAGTTCCTGCTGTACCTGGTGCTGTGGGTGCTGCTGCCGTCCGAGGAGTCCCACCGCGAGGCCTGGTGACCGCAGGGCCGGGCCGACGGAGCGGCAAAAACGCGGCGGGGTGCACGCCGTTTCCGGACGTGCACCCCGCCGCTCCATGCGGACCCTGTGGTCAGAGCAGTCCCGACTTGCCGCCGCCGACGCTCTTGAGCGGCAGATTCTTGACCGGGAGCTTGCTGTTGACCGGCTTCTTGGCGGGCAGGCCGCCGAGCAGACCGCCGGGGGCACGCTCCTCGGAGGGCATCGCGGCCAGCCCCTTCTTGGTCTTGGACATGGCGCTCTGCCCGGCGTCGAAGCTCTCCGACGCACCCGGCAGGCTCTTGGTGGCCTGCTTCAGCGGCAAGCCGCCCAGCACGTCGGTGGTGGCGGCGGCGGAGGCCGAGCCGGCAGCGGCAGCGGCGAAGGCGGCGCCGAGCGCGGCGACACCGAGAATCTTGGCGGTTCCCTGCTTCATCGAATACGTCCTCGTGATGGGGGGAAGTGCTGAGCGGCACCGCGGTACGGGCACACAGAAACACACGAACCGTGACCGCGAGACTCCGAAACGTAGTCAGGGAAGGTGCCTGCCGCAAACCTCCGGGAACGGCCGGGTCACGAGGTCCCGGCCGTTCCCACCGACCCGTACGGTCAGCCCTGTTCTGAGGTGGAACCGCTGGTCACAGCCGATGTACCGGTCGGGCGGTGGAAGAGCCACTCCGACTTCAGTTCGGCATATCCGGGCTTGATGACATCGTTGATCATGGCCAGACGTTCATCGAAAGGGATGAACGCGGATTTCATCGCATTGACGGTGAACCACTGCATGTCATCGAGCGTGTAGCGGAACGTCTGCACCAGCCGTTCGAACTCGATGGACATGGTGGTGCCGCTCATCAGCCGGTTGTCGGTATTGACGGTGGCGCGGAAGTGCAGCCGTCGCAGCAGCCCGATCGGATGCTCGGCGTAGGAGGCGGCGGCCCCGGTCTGAAGGTTGGACGTCGGGCACAGCTCCAGCGGGATGCGCTTGTCGCGGACGTAGCCGGCGAGGCGGCCGAGCTCGACGGTGCCGTCGTCGGCGACCTGGATGTCGTCGATGATCCGTACGCCGTGGCCGAGCCGGTCGGCGCCGCACCACTGGAGCGCCTGCCAGATCGACGGCAGGCCGAAGGCCTCGCCGGCGTGGATGGTGAAGTGGTTGTTCTCCCGCTTCAGATACTCGAAGGCGTCGAGGTGGCGGGTGGGCGGGTAGCCCGCCTCGGCGCCCGCGATGTCGAAGCCGACAACGCCCAGATCGCGGTAGCTGTTGGCGAGTTCGGCGATCTCCAGAGCGCGGGCGGCGTGCCGCATCGCGGTGAGCAGGGCGCCGACCCGGATGCGGTTGCCGTCCCCGCGGGCCCGGCGCTCGCCCTCGCGGAAGCCCTCGTTCACGGCCTCGACGACCTCTTCGAGGCTGAGCCCGGCCTCGAGGTGCTGCTCGGGGGCGTAGCGCACCTCGGCGTAGACGACACCGTCGGCGGCGAGGTCCTCGGCGCACTCGGCGGCGACCCGGACCAGCGCCTCGCGGGTCTGCATGACGGCGCAGGTGTGCGAGAACGTCTCGAGATAGCGCTCCAGCGAGCCGGAGTCGGCGGCCTCGCGGAACCAGAGGCCCAGCTTGTCGGGCTCGGTCTCCGGGAGACTCTCGTAGCCGATCTCGCGGGCCAGCTCGATGATGGTGCCGGGGCGCAGGCCGCCGTCGAGGTGATCGTGCAGCAGCACCTTGGGGGCTCGGCGGATCTGGTCCGGGCCGGGGGTGTTGGTGGTCTCGCTCGTCATCTCCGCACTGTAACGCCTACGCGCGTAGAGCGCTCCGACCGATACGGAAAGGTGACCCGACCGCGGGGTGGAGTACACCCGTTCTTCTGCCATCGTTCTGGCATGGCTCAGCAAGCAGTGCCGGTGCGGGGTGCCCGGCTGGGGCGGGCGGCGGGAGCGACGGGTGGCGGTGCCACGGTCCATGGGGTGGTGCTGTTACTGCCCGGCGGCGAGCCGGTGAGTACACGGCGGCTGTCGCCGGTCACCGCGGCGGCCGCGCGACCACTGGCCCGGAGGCTCGCACGGGAGGGCCGTCACGACGGCCTGGTCGCCCATGTCGTGCACTACCGCTATCGCGGCTGGAACGGTTCCTCGTCCCATCCGGTCGAGGACGCCCGATGGGCGGCGGACGAAGCCGTACGGCGCTACGGCGACGTTCCCGTATGCCTGGCCGGTACGGACATGGGCGCCCGCGCCGCCCTCCGCGCCGCGGACCACCCGGCCGTCAACTCTGTGCTCGCGCTCGCCCCTTGGCTGCCCGAACGGGAAACACAGGACTGCCCCGATCCGGTGAAACAGCTCACCGGCCGCCGGGTGCTGCTCGTACACGGCACGAACGACGAGCGGACCGATCCGGAGCTGTCCTACCGGCTGGCGGAGCGCGCGAAGAAGGTCAACCGCGACGTGTGCCGCTTCGAGGTCCACACGGACGGCCATGCGCTGAGCCAGCACCGCCCCGAAGTCCTGGCCCTGGCCACGGACTTCGTCCTCGGCGCCCTCTTCGCCCGCGGCTTCTCCCGGCCGGTCGCGGACGCGCTGGCGGCTCCGCCGCCGCTGGGTCTGCGCATGCCGCTGGCGGCGGGCTTCGGCGCGTCACTGCGCCACTGACCGGCTCGCGGGCGTCCTCCCATCGGCACGGCGGCGCCCGTGAGAAGGGTCAGCGGGGGAGCAACTGACCCCGGCGCGAGAGGAGGAAGCGCTTGAAGGACGTCACCGGCGGTGTGTCCGGGCGGCCTTCGAGCCAGGCGACGCCGATCTCACGTACCGCCCGCGGCGACGTGACCGTCAGTTCCACGACGCCCGGCCGCGGCACCGCGGGCGGCGGCAGCAGGGCCACCCCCAGGCCCGCCGCGACCAGCCCGCGCAGCGTTTCCGCCTCCTCCCCCTCGAAGGCGACCCGCGGGCTGAACCCCGCCTCCGCGCACAGCGCGTCGGTGATCCGCCGCAGTCCGTAGCCCGGTTCGAGGGTGACGAAGAGCTCGCCGGAGGCCTCGGCGAGCGGGACGCGCCTGCGCTTGGCGAGGCGGTGGTCGTCGGGTACGACCAGCCTGAGCTTCTGCTCGTCCAGTCGGCGCGCCACGAGGTCCGGCGCGTCCGGAATCGGCGAGGTCAGACACAGATCGAGGTCGCCGGCCCGCAGCCCTTCGATCATCGCCTCCCCGTAGTTCTGGACCAGTTGGAAGCGGATACGCGGATGGTCGGCACGGAAGGTGCGGAGCAGGCCGGGGACCGTCTCGGAGCCGAGGGTGTGCAGGAAGCCGAAGGCCACCTTGCCCGCCGCGGGGTCGGCGTCGGCCCGTACGGACTCCGCCGCGCGCTCGATCACCGCCAGCGCCCGTTCGACGGATCCGAGGAACGTACGGCCCGCGGGGGTGAGCGACAGGGTCCGGCCGTGGCGGGCGAACAGGGCGACCCCCAGGTCCTGTTCGAGCCGCACCATCCCCCGGCTGAGCGTCGACTGCGGCACGGCGAGCTGGTGCGCCGCCCGCGTCACATGCTCCTGCCTGGCGACCCCCGCGAACTGCGCGAGCCGGGGCGCGAGCAGCGCCGGCCAGGAATCGGCGTCCAGTTCGGCGGCGGGTCCCTCGCCTGTTGCAAGGATGTCTTCTTCGTTGCCGACCGGTGACATACGGGGTCGTGAGCTGCGTTCATGCGCCATGGGAACGATTATGGCAAGTCTATGCATTGGACGCATGAGGCTGCCATGCCTACGTTGAATACATGCCTCCTGCAGATACCGGGGCGTCCACCCTCCACGTGGGCGCCTCCACAGCGCCGTACCCCGCCGGTTCCCGGCCGGGCGGACCCTCATCCCCGACCGACCCCGATGCCACCAAGCTGCGCCCCGGCGGCCCCGGCTACCGCCGGATGAGCTCCGCCCTGTTCGCGGCGGGAGTCGCCACCTTCGCGCTCCTCTACTCCACCCAGGCGCTGCTGCCCGCCATCTCCGCCGGATTCGGCGTGACGCCGGACGCGGCGAGCTGGACGGTCTCCGCCGCCACGGCCGGCCTGGCTCTGGCCGTCCTCCCTCTCAGCGCCCTCTCCGAGCGCTTCGGGCGGCGCGCGATGATGACCGCCTCGCTCACCGTCGCGGCCGTCGTGTCCCTCGTGGTGCCCTTCGCCCCCGACCTCGGCACGCTGATCGCGCTGCGCACCGTCCAGGGCGTGGCCCTGGCCGGCGTCCCGGCGTCCGCGATGGCCTACCTCGCCGAAGAGGTGCGGCCGAAGGCCCTGGTCGGCGCGATCGGCCTGTTCGTGGCCGGCAACAGCATCGGCGGCATGTCCGGGCGCATCGTCACCGGCTGGGTGGCCCAGGCATGGGGCTGGCGGGCCGGGCTGGCCGCGGTCGGTCTGCTGGCCGTGCTGTGCGCTGTGGCGTTCCGGCTGCTGCTGCCGAAGGCACAGCACTTCAGGGCCGGTTCGATCAGCCCGCGGGTGCTGGCCCGTACGGTCGGCGGTCATCTGGCCGACCCGCTGCTGCGCCGGCTGTACGCGATCGGCGCGCTCTTCATGACCGTCTTCGGCGCGGTGTACACCGTGATCGGCTACCGGCTGATGGGCGAGCCGTTCGGCCTGCCGCAGGGCATTGTCGGCTCGATCTTCCTCGTCTACCTGGTCGGCACGGTCTCCTCGGCGGCGGCGGGCGGCCTGGTCGCGCGGCTCGGGCGGCGCGGTGCGCTGTACGCGGCCGTGGCCACGACCGCGGCCGGCCTGCTGCTGAGCCTCAGCAGCTCGCTGACGGCCGTACTGCTGGGCCTCGTCCTGATCACCGCGGGCTTCTTCGCGGGCCACGCGGTGGCGTCCTCGTCGGTGAGCCGCGCGGCGAAGACGGGGCGCGCGCAGGCGTCCGCGCTGTACCAGACGGCGTACTACCTGGGCAGCAGCGTCGGCGGCGCGCTCGGCGCGCTCGCGTTCCACTCGGCGGGCTGGGAAGGCACGGTCGGACTCGGCCTTGCGGCGGTGGTCGGCGCGGCGGGGATCACGCTGTACGCGACGCGCAAGGCGCTGGCGGAGCGCCGCGCCCGCGCGGCGCATCCCGCGTACGGCTCGGCCGCTGTCCGCCCCTGAGCTGCTTACGCGAAAGCCGAGGGGCCGTTTCCGCCGCCTGTGCGCAGGCGGAAACGGCCCCTCGGCCGTTCCGTCCGGGTGGAGGCCCCGCCCAGTTTGGGGCAGCTCCGGGACAGGCCCGCTCGCATGGCTCAGCACCCAGGGGTGCATCCACGGCGACGGAGCACCGTGAGGCAGGCCCCGTCCACGTGCCCGAGGCAGCGCATGGACGGGGCCCATTGTTCTGCCCGCTACTCGTGCTTGCGGGGGATGTAGGGCGACTGTGTGGCCCGATTGCGCCACTGGTCCAGTCCGGGGCACGCCGAAGGTTCCGGAACGCCGTAGAACTCGCCGCAGGAGAAGCAGAAGCGCCACCCGCTCTCCGGATCCGGCTCGATCTGCTCTCCGCACCGTGGGCACTCATGCATGACGGGCCTCTCAGATCAGGCGGAGATGTCGAACTCTCCGGCCTTCACAGCGTCGGTGAACATCGCCCATGACTCGGGAGTCATGGTAACGACGGTCGTGGGCTGGTCGCTGTCCCGGAACGCCACGACGCCAGGGATGTTGGTCGCCACCTCCGGGCAGTTGGGAACCTCTTTCGGGCGAGGGCGGCATACCGCAACGAACTCGAACTCGGGTCGCTCGGTCATCTGGCTTTTCCTTCCCTTGCACTGCGGGGAGGCTTTCCCCCCGCAGTCGTCGCACCGGCCCCGGCTGCCGACCTTTCCGTGCCGACGGCTGGGGCGGGGTCATACGGGCGGGGGTCATACGGAGCGCAAGGCGCGGGCAGCAACAGCCCGCTCCGCCTGACGCTCGGGGGCACAGCGGTGACACTCACAGGGCGGGAAGTGAACAGGGCTGTCCAGGATCATCACGGGGTCGCCCGCGCGGACCGATCGCGTCGGCCCGTAAGTGCGCCCACCATCGCGGCTGACCCGCAACGTCATCAGCGAGCAAGGGCCGTCGTCGGCGGCGCTCACCCGGTCCGCTCCCTGACCCATGCCGCAAGTCGGAACGCCTCGTCAGCAGACAGTCCGCCGAGCTGAACGAGCGCCCGGTCCATCACGGGGAAATCGCCGGACAGCGATGGGAAGGTGAAGCCTGCCGCTCTGAGCGCGTCGGCCAGATCGTCGGCTGCCCGCCTGCCGGTCTTCAGTGCGTTGTCTGCTGTCGTCGCCATGCCTCGCAGCGTCCACCGTGCGGATCTCTGAGGCCACGGCAGAAAGGCCGCTGTCCTGCTGCATCATGGCCGCACCGGATACGCTGACCAGGGAGGACAGCACCCGGACGGAGGGGCGGGTATGGCGATCAAGCGGCGACGCTTCACCGAGCGCCGGAAGGCATGCGGATACAGCCAAGAGGCATTCGCCGAAGCGCTCAGGGTGGACCGGACCACAGTTCAGCGCTGGGAAAAGGGCGAGACCGACCCCCAACCATGGCTGAGGCCGGGGATCGCGAAGCTACTGGAAATCACGTCGAAACAACTTGACGCCCTTCTGACTAGTTCCGGTCCCTGTACTCCGCCGACGGCGATGGCCAATCCATGGAATGGCAGCGCTGCGCCGGACCACGATGACGAGTTCGAGGCGTGGGAGCTGGCGCGGCGTGTTCAGGCAAGCGATGTAGGATCAGACACTCTTGACCGTCTTGAGCGTGCCTTCGATGAGCTGGCCACCGCCTATCCGGTGACACCACCAGAGGATCTCGTCCAGCTGGTACGGCAACACGCGGCCTACGTCGCCAGTCTGATGGATGCGCGCAAAACACTTGAAGAGCACCGGCGTTTGCTGGTCGTCGGCGGATGGCTTTCTTTGTTCGGCGCTACGCTCCACATCGATTTGAAGCAGGAGCACGCCGCTACAGCACGTTTGCAGACCGCGGTCGCTCTCGCCCGCCAGGCCGAACACGCCGAAATCCAGGCGTGGTGCTTTGAGACCGATGCGTGGCGCGTGTTGACGGAGGGCGACTACGTGCGAGCCCTCGAGCTTTCCCGGATTGCACAGAGAATCGCGCCGACCGGAAGTTCTGCGGCGATTCAGGCCACTGCCCAGGAGGGACGCGCGAGTGCGCGTCTCGGGCAGTCCAAGGAAACCTACTCGGCAATCAACCGAGTGCAAAAAATGTCGGCCTCGCTGGAGCGGACGGAACGCCCAGAACACCATTACCAGTACGATCCTGCAAAGTCTCTTGCCTATACGGCAACTACCCTTGCATGGCTGGGAGATCCGGCAGCCGAGACATGCGCGCAGGAAGTTATCGCACAGTTGGCGCCCGCTGATGACATCACAAAATGGCCCAGGCGGGTAGCATCAGCAAACATTGATCTGGCGTTGGTGCTGCTGACAGAGAACAGACTGGACGAAGCTTGTGATGCAGCCGTCAAGGCCATACTCAGTGGCAGGGTGGTCCCCTCGAATCACTGGCGAGCGTTGGAAGTGGTCAAGGCAGTTGAAGCCCGACAGCTTCCGGAAGCATCAGATCTGCGCGAGGCATATCAGGGATTAAGGTCGTTGGGTACGTAGTCGGGATATTTTTGTAGGTTCAGGGGGCACAAGAAAGCCCCGCCTCGTGACCGGTCATGGCGCACGAGACGAGGCTTTCAGGGCTGTCAGGCAATGCGGTCGTGGATGATGGGCGGCGGTTCGTACGCCGTGCCCGGCGGGGCCACCAGGACGCCGCCGTCGAGCGCCTCGATGGCGTAGGGGAACTTCTCCGGGGTGTCGGTGTGCAGGGTCAGCAGCGGCTGGCCCGCGGTCACCCGGTCGCCCGGCTTGGCGTGGATCTCCACGCCCGCACCCGCCTGTACCGGGTCCTCCTTGCGGGCCCGGCCGGCGCCCAGGCGCCAGGCGGCGACGCCCACCGCGTAGGCGTCCAAGGTGGTGAGGACGCCGGTCTCCGACGCGTTGATCACATGCTGCTCGCGCGCGACCGGCAGCGGGGCGTCCGGGTCACCACCCTGGGCGATGATCATGCGGCGCCAGCGGTCCATCGCGGAGCCGTCCGCGAGGGCCTTCGCCGGGTCGACGTCCGTGACGCCCGCCGCGTCGAGCATCTCGCGGGCCAGTGCGAGGGTGAGCTCGACGACGTCGACCGGTCCGCCGCCCGCCAGGACCTCCACCGACTCGCGGACCTCCAGCGCGTTGCCCGCCGTGAGGCCGAGCGGCGTCGACATGTCGGTGAGGAGGGCGACGGTCTTCACACCGTGGTCGTTGCCGAGACCGACCATCGTGGAGGCGAGCTCGCGCGCGTCGTCCAGGTTCTTCATGAACGCGCCCGAGCCGACCTTGACGTCGAGGACGAGCGCGCCCGTACCCTCCGCGATCTTCTTGGACATGATCGAGGAGGCGATCAGCGGGATGGCCTCGACCGTGCCCGTCACGTCGCGGAGCGCGTACAGCTTCTTGTCCGCCGGGGCGAGCCCGTCGCCCGCCGCGCAGATGACCGCGCCGGCGTCCCGGAGCACCTGAAGCATCTCCTCGCCCGAGAGCAGCGCCCGCCAGCCGGGGATGGACTCCAGCTTGTCGAGCGTCCCGCCGGTGTGGCCGAGGCCGCGGCCGGACAGCTGCGGCACGGCCGCGCCGCAGGCCGCGACCAGAGGCGCCAGCGGCAGGGTGATCTTGTCACCGACGCCGCCCGTGGAGTGCTTGTCGGATGTCGGCAGCGGGAGGCCCGAGAAGTCCATGCGCTCGCCGCTCGCGATCATCGCCGCGGTCCAGCGGGCGATCTCGGCCCGGTCCATGCCGTTGAGCAGGATGGCCATGGCGAGCGCGGACATCTGCTCGTCGGCGACCTCGCCTCGGGTGTACGCGTCGATGACCCAGTCGATCTGAGCGTCGGTCAGACGGCCAAGGTCGCGCTTCGTACGGATCACGCTGATGGCGTCCATCAGAGGTCCCCCTTCAGGTGGTTGATGCCCTTGAGGCGCCGGCTGAGGAGGTCGTCAGGACCGAACGCGTCGGGGAAGAGGTCGCTGAGCGGGCGGATGCCGCCCGCGGTGTCGACGAGCAGCTTGGGCCCGCCGTGCTCCCACAACAGCTGGCGGCAGCGGCCGCACGGCATCAGCACCTCGCCGTCGGGGCCGCAGCAGGTGAAAGCGGTGAGCCGGCCGCCGCCGGTGGCGAACAGCTCGGAGACCAGCCCGCATTCGGCGCACAGCGCCACACCGTAGGACGCGTTCTCGACATTGCAGCCGGAGACCGTACGGCCGTCGTCGGCGTACGCGGCGGCGCCCACCGGAAATCCGGAATACGGGGCGTACGCCCGGGACATGGCCGCCCGGGCCAGCGCGCGCAGTGCCTCCCAGTCGGAGGGGTCGCTCATGTGCCCATGCCCTTCCGGTAAGCCCGGCCGATCGCCCTGGGCGGCCGGAGCCGCTGCGCGGACAGCGACAGGACCAACAGGGTGGCGACGTACGGGGTGGCGTCGACGATCTCCACCGGCACGGTCTCCGTGAGCGCGTACCAGAGGATCAGCAGGAGGGCGATGACTCCGCTGACGGCCGCCTGGATGCGGTGTGCCGAGCGCAGTTTCCACAGCGCGAGGGCGATCAGCAGCACGGCGAGGAGCAGCAGCAGGGCGTGCACGGTCCGGCCGCCGCCGCGCAGCTGAAGGCTGTCGGTGAAGCCGAACAGGCCCGCGCCCATGGCCACTCCGGCCGGCCGCCAGTTACCGAAGATCATCGTGGCGAGGCCGATGTAGCCGCGGCCGCCGGTCTGGCCGTCCTGGTAGAAGTGCGTGCCGATCGCGATGAAGGCGCCACCGAGTCCGGCCAGTCCGCCGGAGGTGATCACGGCCGCGTACTTGTACCGGTACACGTTCACACCGAGCGACTCGGCGGCGATCGGGCTCTCACCGCAGGACCGCAGCCGCAGCCCGAACGGCGAGTGCCACAGCACGAAGGCGGTCCCGATGAACAGGCCCACCGCGAGCAGCGTCAGCCAGGAGACGTCGGTGACGAGGCCGCGCACGATCCCCGCGGTGTCGGAGACGAGGAACCAGTTGTGCGCCTCGATCGAGCCCAGCCAGTCGGACAGACCGGGGATGGAGAACGTGGGCATGTTGTCCATCGGCGGCGACTGCTTGTCGTTGCCGCCCGCGGCCGCGGCCGCGCTGCCCTCGGCGCCGAACCACAGCTTGGCCAGGTACTGGGTGAAGCCCAGCGCCAGGATGTTGATCGCCACACCGGAGATGATGTGGTCCACCCCGAAGGTGACGGTCACGATCGCGTGGATGAGACCGCCGACCGCACCGCCGGCGACGCCCGCGAGGGCCGCCCACCACGGCCCGTACTGCCAGCCGATCCAGCCGGCCGCGAAGGTGCCGAACATCATCATGCCCTCGAGGCCGATGTTGATGACGCCCGAGCGCTCGGACCACAGACCGCCGAGGCCGGCGAGTCCGATCGGCACCGCGGCGGCGAGCGCGCCGCTGTACTGGCCGAAGGAGGTGAGATCCTCGGCGCCGGTGATGGCGCGCAGCGCGGAGAGCACGATCAGTGCGCCCGCGATGATCAGCAGGATCACCGGGTAGGACAGCTTCCGGCGGCCGCCCTGCTTCTTGCCGGGCCGCCGCGCGGGCGCCGTGGCCGTGGTCGCGCTCATGCGGACACCCCCGCGTTGTCGGTCTTACGGGCCTGGGCGGCGAGCTCCGCGCCGACCTTCCGCTGCTGGCTCCTGAGTCCGTACCGGCGTACGAGTTCGTACGCGATGACGACGCACAGAACGATGACGCCCTGGATCACGCCGACGATCTCCTGGGCGTAGCCCTCGAATTCGAGTCGGCTGCCGGTGCGCTCCAGGAAGCCCCAGAGCAGCGCGCCGAGCGCCATGCCGACCGGGTGGTTGCGGCCGAGGAGCGCGATGGCGATACCGGTGAAGCCGATCCCCGCCGGGAAGTCGGTGCCGTAGTTGTACGACTCGCCCAGCAGGGTCGGCATGCCGACGAGTCCCGCGGCGGCGCCGGACAGCACCATGCTGACGACCACCATCCGCTTGACGCTGACCCCGCTGGCCTCGGCGGCGGACTCCGACCGGCCGACGGTGCGCAGGTCGAAGCCGAAGCGGGTGCGGCTCAGCAGGAACCAGTAGACGGCTCCGGCGAGCGCCGCGACGACGATGAAGCCCTCGATCGGGTCGGGCGTGGTCGGGATGGTGAAGAAGTGGCTCGACTCCGGGATGAACGGAGTGTGGATGAGGTTGGCGTCCTTCTCCGCCAGCCGCCCCTCCGCCAGGAAGTAGCCGATGACCGACGCCGCGATGGCGTTCAGCATGATCGTGCTGATCACCTCGCTGACGCCACGCGTGGTTTTGAGCACGCCCGCGATGCCCGCCCAGATGGCGCCCACCAGCATCGCGACGATGATGGTCAGCGGAATCTGAATGATGCCGGGGAGCGTGAGCGCACCGCCGACGACGGCGGCGAAGAAGGCCGCGATGCGGTACTGGCCGTCGACGCCGATGTTGAAGAGGTTCATCCGGAAGCCGATGGCGACGGCGAGCGCGGACAGGTAGTACGGGACCGCCTTGTTGATGATCCAGACCTGGCTGTCGCTCTTCGAGCCATAGTCGACCATCACACCGAAGGCGTTGATCGGGTCGTCTCCGGCCGCCAGGATGATCAGCGAGGTGAGGATCAGCGCGGCGACGATGGCGAGGACGGGGGCGGCGATCCCGAGGATCAGCCGGTCCTTGTCGAACTTCTTCACCGGTTCTCGCCTCCCCCGTCCGTGTCGTCTTCGTGGTGCTCGAGGTGGCCGCGGGCGGCGCCGGTCATGGCCGAACCCAACTCCTCCGGGGTGATGGTGGCGGGGTCGGCGTCCGCGACCAGGCGGCCGCGGTACATCACCCGCAGGGTGTCCGAGAGCCCGATGAGCTCGTCGAGGTCGGCGGAGATCAGCAGTACGGCCAGGCCCTCCCGGCGCGCTTCCCGGATCTGGTCCCAGATCTGCGCCTGTGCGCCGACGTCCACACCACGTGTCGGGTGGGCCGCGATCAGCAGCTTCGGCGTATGGCTCATCTCGCGGCCGACGATCAGCTTCTGCTGGTTGCCGCCGGACAGCGACGCCGCGGTGACCTCGATCCCGGGCGTACGGACGTCGTACTCGGCGACGATCCGCTCGGTGTCGGCGCGGGCGCCCTTGAGGTCGAGCAGCGAACCCTTGCTGTTGGGCTTCTCGGTGACATGGCCGAGGATGCGGTTCTCCCACAGCGGGGCTTCCAGCAGCAGGCCGTGCCGGTGGCGGTCCTCGGGGATGTAGCCGATGCCGTCCTCGCGGCGCCGCCGGGTCGGGGCGTGCGAGATGTCGTCGGAGCCGAGGGTGATCACGCCGCCGTCGGGGTCGCGCATGCCCATGACCGCTTCGACGAGCTCCGCCTGGCCGTTGCCCTCCACACCGGCGATGCCGAGGACCTCGCCCTTGTGGATGGTGAAGGAGATGCCGTCGAGTACGGCCCGTACGACGCCGTCGCTGTCGGTCGCCGACAGATGCAGCTTGTCGACGGTCAGCATCGGGACTTCGGTGACCGTGGACTCGCGGGTCTCCGGCGAGGGCAGCTCGGTGCCGACCATCAGTTCTGCGAGCTGCTTGGGCGTCACATCGGCCGGGTGGACGGAGGCCACCGTCGTACCGCGGCGGATGACGGTGATGTCGTCGGCGACGGACAGCACCTCGCCCAGCTTGTGCGAGATGAAGATGACGGTGAGGCCCTCGGCCTTGAGCTCGCGGAGGTTGTCGAAGAGCGCGTCGACTTCCTGCGGGACGAGGACCGCGGTCGGCTCGTCGAGGATGAGCGTGCGGGCGCCGCGGTAGAGGACCTTGAGGATCTCCACGCGCTGGCGGTCGGCGACGCCCAGGTCCTCCACGAGAACGTCGGGGCGGGCGTTCAGGCCGTACGCCTCGGAGATATCCACGATCTTCGCGCGGGCCTTGGCACCGATGCCGTACAGCTTCTCGGCGCCGAGAACGACGTTCTCGAGGACCGTGAGGTTGTCGGCGAGCATGAAGTGCTGGTGCACCATGCCGATGCCCTGCGCGATGGCGTCGGCAGGGCTGTGGAAGGTGACCTGCTTGCCGCCGACCGTGATGGTGCCCTCGTCCGGCTTCTGCATGCCGTAAAGGATCTTCATCAGGGTCGACTTGCCGGCGCCGTTCTCACCGACGAGCGCGTGCACGGAGCCGCGCCGGACCGTGATGTCGATGTCGTGGTTGGCCACAACTCCGGGAAACCGCTTGGTGATCCCGTGAAGTTCTACGGCAGGGGCGCTCTCTGCCTGCGGACTGCTGCTGGACGCTTTGATGGCGCACTCTCCTCGGGGGAAAGGAGCGGTGTGGCCTGCTCGGCCGGACGTTTACTGGACGGACCCTGAGGGTGGCGGGCGAAGGCGACGCTATCGTGCCGAGGTTGCGCTACGCGCGTAGCGTTCTGACGGCGATGTGGGCTCGGCGAAGAGAACTCTCCTCGCCGAGCCCGGGCGGGCCGGGTGTGTGTCCCCGGCCCCTCCACAGAGCGCCGCACGCCGGTCCGGCGCGAAGATCAGCCGACGCCGGCGCCGACCACGGTCAGGGAGTGTCCTTGACCTTGATCTCGCCGTCCGCGATCTTCTTCTTCGCGGCGTCGACCTGGCCCTTGATGGCGTCGATGAACCCGCCGGAGGTGGCGAGGCTGACACCGTTCTGCTTGAGCGTGTAGGCGTGGACGCCGGTGAGCGGCTTGCCGTCCTTGACGCTCTTGACCACATCGAAGACCGCGACGTCGACGTTCTTGACGACGGAGGTCAGGATCGAGTTCTTGTACTTCGCCAGGCCCGGCTGCTGGTACTGGTCGGAGTCGACACCGATCGCCCAGGCGCCCTTCTTGCCGGCGATCGCCTCGATCGAGCCCGCACCCGACTGGCCGGCCGCGGAGTAGATCACGTCGATGTTCCGGTCGAGCATCCCCTTGGCCTTCTCCTTCGCGGCGGCAGGGTCGTTGAAGCCCTTGTCGTTGTTCGCGTAGAGGTACTCGGAGGTGACCTGGACGTTCTTCTTGGTGTCCTTGGCGCCCTGCTCGAAGCCCGCCTGGAACTTCTGGATCAGCGCGTTGTTCACACCGCCGATGAAGCCGACCTTGCCGGTCTTGGACTTCAGGGCCGCGGCGACACCGGCGAGGTAGGAACCCTCGTGCTCGGAGAAGACGATGCTGTCGACGTTCTTGCCCGGGGAGACCGAGTCGACGACGGCGAAGGTGGTCTTGGGGAAGTCCTTGGCGACCTTCGCGATGGACTTGCCGTAGTTGAAGCCGACGCCGATGACCGGGTTGTAGCCGGCCTCCGCGAGGGAGGTCAGCCGCTGCTCGCGGTCGGCCTCGGTCTCGTTGTTCTTCGCGGTGAGCATCTTGGCGCCGACGCCGAGGTCCTCCTGGGCCTTGTCGACACCGCGCGCGGCGGACTCGTTGAACGAGTGGTCGTCACGGCCGCCGACATCGAAGGCCAGGCCGACGCCCTTGTCCTTGCCACCCGACTCGGTGGAGGACTCACCACAGGCGGTGGCCGTGAGTGCGAGAGCCGCGGTGGCGATGCCCGCGGCAGCGATCTTGGTAACCCGGCGCAAGAGGCACCCCTTCACTTGCTCGAAGCGCCCTGACCGGCGCTGGCTTCGCGGCATCGTAACGCGCGTAGATGTCTGACAAAGGGCTGCTTCGAAGCCGTTATCGGATCGACGCGAACCGGCGGCGACACCGCTACCTACGGACGGTGTCCGTCGATCAACGCGGCGGCAGTGAAGAGCTCCACACCCACCTGAATGGCGCCCTCGTCCACATCGAAATCGCCGCAGTGCAGGTCCCTACGCGTGGTGTCTCCCACCCGGCGCACACCGAGCCGGGCCATAGCGCCGGGCACCCGCTCCAGGTACCAGGAGAAGTCCTCGCCGCCGAGGCTCTGCTCGGTGTCCTCGACGGAGGCCTGCCCCCGCCGGACGGCCATCGCGTCGCGCAGCAGCTCGGTGGAGACCACCTCGTTGACCACCGGCGGCACACCGCGGATGTAGTTGATCTGCGACTTCGCCCGGTGCAGGGTCGCGATCTCGTCGATCGCCGCGTGCACCAGATCGGGAGCCGTCCGCCAGGCCGCGAGGTCCAGGCAGCGGACGGTGCCCGACAGCTCGGCGTGCTGCGGAATGACGTTGCAGGCGTGCCCCGACTCGATACGGCCCCAGGTCACGGCGAGGCCGGAGCGGGCGTCGATCCGGCGGGCGACCAGGGCGGGCACCTCGACGGCCACCTTGGCGGCCGCGGCGACCAGGTCGGTGGTGAGGTGGGGGCGGGCGGTGTGGCCGCCCGCGCCGTCCAGAGACACTTCGAGCCGGTCACAGGCGGAGGTGATCGGGCCCGGCCGCAGCCCGATCCGGCCGACCTCGACCTTGGGGTCGCAGTGCAGCCCGATGAGCCGGCCCACGCCGTCCAGGACTCCGGAGTCGATCGTGTCGAGCGCACCGCCGGGCAGCACTTCCTCGGCCGGCTGGAAGATCAGCCGTACGGGCCGCGGGAGGCGGCCCGACTTCGCCAGCTCGGCGAGGACGAGCCCGGCTCCCAGCGCGACGGTGGTGTGCACATCGTGGCCGCAGGCGTGGGCCCGGTCCGGCACGGTCGACCGGTAGGGCACGGACTTGGTGTCCGGGATCGGCAGGCCGTCGATGTCGGCACGCAGCGCCAGCATGGGCCGTACTCCGGCGCGCCCGCCACCGATCGCGCTGCGCGCGCTGTCCTCCGTGCCGATGTCGCACATGAGCCCGGTTCCGACGGCGAGAACACGCGGCTGGAGGCCTGCCTTCTCCAGGCGCGCCTTGAGCGCGGCGGTCGTACGGAACTCCTGGTTCCCCAGCTCGGGGTGCATGTGCAGGTCCCGCCGGAAGGCGATCAGCTCTGCGCGCAGCGCCTCGGGCAGCGCGCCCGGCATCTCGGGGCCCGCAGGCAGGTCGGCGTCGGCGTCGCGGGACATCAGTTGGTTCACCTTCTGAAGAATACGACCACCCGCCGGACAACTGTCCCTCGATCAACAAAAGTTCAGCCCGATAGGCGAAGAAAAAGCGTCCGCGGGCCGCATGAGCGGGCCCGCGGATGGGTATTACGGATGGCTTTGTCGTTCTGCCAGTCAGGGCGCGACGGTCGGCACGGACTGCAATCGGTGCACGTCACGGGCGGTTCCGGTGACCCCGGACAAGAAGCCCTGGGCTCGCGGGGAAGCGTTGTCCGTGAGCCACTCCGGATCGATGTCGCAGACGGCCACCTTCACGTCGGTTCCGGCGAGTGCGAGCGGCAGCGTGTGCACCACGGTCGACGGGAAGCTCAGGATCGTACGGCCTATGGGGCCGCGGCGGGCGATCAGCTCCAGCGGCAGATCCGGCCGTACGATCTCCAGCCCGGTCTCCACGGAGAGCCGGTGCAGCTTCTCGGTGCTCTCCCGGCGGTGCGCGAAGTAACGGGTGGCCCCGTGGGCCTTCGCCAGGGAGCCGACCGCGTCGATGTAGCGGTCCAGGTCGACGACGCCGGTCTCGGCCAGCGAGGTCCCGACCAGGTCCGCGCCGCGGGTGATCGCGGGCGGGCCGAACCGGGCCCGGGTCCAGGAGAAGTCGTTGGCCGTCACCGTGACCCCGGCGGGGGGCTCGACCGGCATCGAGCTGAACACCTCCACGTGGCGGCCCGCGCCCGGCATCAGCCGGCGGCGGGCGATCGCGGACACGGGCGCGAAGACGGCATCGCGCGCCCCTCGGCCGTGGCCGGTGCGGTGCCAGCGCACCAGTGGCTCGCCCTGGGCCAGCTGGGACACGAACTCCATGGTGGCGGTGCCGTCGTCCACGACGACGAGCTCCCGGGCCCGGGTGAGCGTGAGCAGCAGCTGCACATAGCGGGAGAACGGATCACCGATGACGATCCGCCGCGCCCGCCGCAGCGCGGGCGTCAGCGCCCCGATGGTCTGGAACGGCGCCCCCGGGCCTCCCCGGGCGTCCTCCCATCGAACGGCCAGCCCTTCGTCCCGCGCCAGCTCGGCCATCCGGCGCAGCTGCCCGCGGGTCATGGGGTCGTTCGGCGACAGGACGACGACGGTCACGCCTCCGGCGAGGGCGGCAGCGGACCGGTCGCCCGGCACGGGCCGTGCTCCGGGCTGCGGGTGTGCCTCGGCCGGGCCGGAGCCGGCCTCGGCGTGCGGCACGAGGCCGACCGGAGGAGCGGAGCCCGGGGCATCGGCCGCGGTCGCGGGGACCGGCTGTGCCGTACGGGGCGGGAGCGCGTCGTCCGCGCCCGCGGACCGGAGCCCGTCGTCGGCACCCGCTGGCTGAAGCACGGCGGCGTCGCCGGCGGCACCGTCGGCGGCGACCGTTGCGGGCGGCCCCTGCCGCGAAGGCTCCCCCGGCGGCTCGGCAGAGGCAGAGGCAGCAGCTTGGCAGGGCTCCGCGAGGACGGCGGCCGGAGCGTCGTCCGTGCGGGACGCGCCGGCAGCGGGCACGAGCGGGACGGCTCGCGGGCCGGGCAGCGCGGCGCCCCCCGTGTCCGCCGCGCCCGCCTGACCGCTCGCCGCGCGCGTGGCCTCCGCGTACACCCACTCCAGGACGTTCAGGAGTTGGACGGGACTCTCCACGAAGGCGAGAGTCTCCCCGGCCGGCCGGCCTCCGGTGCCCGGAGCCCCGTCCCGCCCGGACAGGCCCGGGAAGCGCCCCGCGAACGCAGCTCGTTGCCGGTCTCGGGCCGCTTCCGGGGGCGGGCCCGCGGGCCCGTCAGGTGTGCTCACCGAGGTCCACCTCGTGATTTCTCGTGGCGGTCCGCCCCGTCGGGCCGGGGCGGCGGGCTGGGGGGACGGGGATGCCCCCGCCCCCAGCCGTTGCGCGGAACCCC
Source organism: Streptomyces sp. NPDC004647 (assembly GCF_040609575.1). Lineage (NCBI taxonomy): Bacteria > Bacillati > Actinomycetota > Actinomycetes > Kitasatosporales > Streptomycetaceae > Streptomyces > Streptomyces sp. NPDC004647. The sequence goes on from NZ_JBEXKU010000015.1 coordinate 36,838, forward strand.
GCGCCGGACCGCGTCGGACCGTGTCAGACCGCCGCCGGCTCGCGGTCTCCTCCCTCGGCGATGACGCCCGGGACGCGGCGCAGCTTCTTCATCGGGCCGAGCTCGCTCTCGTAGACCTTCTTGACGCCGTCGCCCAGCGACTCCTCGATGGTGCGGATGTCGCGGACGAGGCGCTGCAGGCCCTGCGGCTCGACCGAAGCGGCCTGGTCCGAGCCCCACATGGCGCGGTCGAGGGTGATGTGGCGCTCCACGAAGGAGGCGCCGAGGGCGACCGCCGCGAGGGTCGTCTGCAGACCGGTCTCGTGGCCCGAGTAGCCGATCGGCACGTTCGGGAACTCGTCCCGCAGGGTGTTGATCACCCGCAGGTTGAGCTCCTCGGCCTTGGCCGGGTAGGTGCTGGTGGCGTGGCAGAGCAGGATGTTGTCGCTGCCCAGCACCTCGACCGCGTGGCGGATCTGCTTCGGGGTGGACATACCGGTCGACAGGATGATCGTGCGGCCGGTGGCGCGCAGCGCGCGCAGCAGCTCGTCGTCGGTGAGCGAGGCCGAGGCGACCTTGTGGGCCGGGACGTCGAACTTCTCCAGGAAGGCGACGGCCTCGGTGTCCCACGGGGAGGCGAACCAGTCGATGCCGCGCTTCTTGCAGTGCTCGTCGATCTGGCGGTACTCGTCCTCACCGAACTCCACGCGGTGGCGGTAGTCGATGTAGGTCATCCGGCCCCAGGGGGTGTCGCGCTCGATGTCCCACTGGTCACGCGGGGTGCAGATCTCCGGGGTGCGCTTCTGGAACTTGACCGCGTCGCAGCCGGCGTCGGCGGCCGCGTCGATCAGCTTGAACGCGTTGTCCAGGTCGCCGTTGTGGTTGATGCCGATCTCACCGGTGACGTAAACGGGGTGGCCGGGGCCGGCGATCTTGTTACCGAGGGCGCGAAGGCGCGGGGTGGTGCTCATGAAGACAGTTCCTTCTCTAGAGGGAGGGGCCGAGGATCCACGAGGCGATCTCGCGGATCGCGCCGTTGCCACCGTGGGTGGAAGTGACCGCGCGTGCGGCGCCGCGCACGACGTCGTGCGCACCGGCGACCGCGACGGGCCAGCCGACAAGGCCGAAACACGGCAGGTCGTTCACGTCGTTGCCGACGTAGAGCACACGCTCGGGCGCGATGCCCTGCTCCTCGCACCACTGCTTGAGTGCGAGGTCCTTCCGGTCGATGCCGTGGAGTACGGGAACCTGCAACTTGCGGGCCCGTGCGGCGACGACCGGGTTCTGCTCCGTGGACAGGATCAGCAGGTCGAGCCCGGAGCGGCGCAGTGCCGCGATGCCGAGCCCGTCGCCGCGGTGCACGGCGACCATTTCCCGTCCGTCGGAGTCGACGAGCACCCTGTCGTCCGTCTGGGTGCCGTCGAAGTCGAGTACCACCGCGTCGATGTCGTCGCGGGTGGGGAGGCTGCCCGGGCGCGGCGCGTCCAGCAGGGGCGCGAGCGCGCGGGCGCGCGCCAGGTCGTGCGGGTCGTCGACCTCCAGCACGCGCGCGGGGTCGGTGCGCACCAGCGCGGTGCGGCCGAAGAAGCGGTGCCCGGCCTTGCGGAAGCCCTCGGCGTCCATGGCGTACGCGGCGCCGGTCTCCAGGAGGTCCTGGGGCCGGTCCTGGCGGCGGGGCCGGTAGGACTTGTCGTGGTTGACGCCGTGGCCGCCGTCCGCCGCGTCCGCGTCGTTGGCCCCGTCGTCGCCGTCCCGCCAGACGAAGCCGTGGAAGGCCGCGACGGTCAGCGCGCTGTCCGCGCCGTCCTCGACCACCGCTCCGGCCACGCCGTCGATATCCTCGCGGACGAGGTAGGGGCTGGTGCACTGGACGAGCAGGACGGTGTCCACCACGCGGCCGTGCAGCGCCTCGTGGGCGTCCATCGCGTGCAGCACCGCGGCCTCGCTGGTGGCGGTGTCGCCCGCGATGACGGCCGGCCGCTGTACGACGTCGGCGCCCGCGCCGCGGGCCACCGAGGCGATCCCGGCGTCGTCGGTGGAGACGACCACATCGGTGACGACCCGGCTCGCCAGGCACTCACGCACGGCGCGCACGACCAGCGGCACGCCGCCGACAGCGGCGAGGTTCTTGGCGGGCACACCCTTCGACCCGCCTCTCGCGGGGATGACGGCCAGCACGGTGGGGGGCATCAGGGCTCCTTCGGGGAGATTCGGTACGGGCTGCGTCCCGGCAGCCGGGCGGTCGTCGCTCACAGCGGCTGATTGATCTCCCCCGGACTCCGTCCGGGGGTGCCCCCATCCCCGCCCACTCGGCGATGGCTGAGCATTCGTCGTCAGCTGCAGCCCGGCGGCCTCGCGTGCGTCGCTCACAGCTGCCCCCAGCGGCGGATCGCCGGTGCCACGCGCTGCACGCCCTGGCGATAGGCCGTGCGGGCCGCGTCCCGGGCGAAGTCGCGGGTGGCGCGGCGCAGGGCGTTCTCCTCGTGCGGCACGGCGCTCGCCCCCGCCAGCGGCTCGCCGTCGGGGCCGAGCGCGTGCCGGGCGAGGATGCCGGGCAGATAGCCGGGCGCGGTGACGGGCGTGTAGTACGGCTCGATCGGCGGCAGTTCCGCCGCGGCGGACAGCTCGGCGACCCGCTCCCGGGCCGCGTCGAAGGCGGTCTCGTACGGCCCGTCGGCCGCCACGCCCTGCCGGCTGAGCCACACGGCGTCCGGCTCGGGCGTGTGCCCGGCGTCCAGCTCGTCCCAGGACGCGAGGCAGCCGGAGCCCAGGAAGTGGTGGTTGCCGAGTGCCTCGCGGACCCCCAGGTCGGTGAGGACCGCTGTCGGGATCCGGCGGTGCAGCGACTCGAGCGCGGCGGTGGAGCTGATCGTGACCAGCAGGTCGGTGCGGTCCAGGACCTCGCCCATGTGCCCGTAGACGAGGCGGCAGTTGGCGGGCAGTCCGCCGTGGATCTTCGCCGAGAGCTTCTGGTAGGGCAGTTCCTCGATGTGCGTGGTGTGCTCACCGGGCTTGCTGCGCAGCTTGATGAGCACCTCGCGGTCGGGGTGCCGGCGGGCGTGCTCGACGGCGCGGCGCAGCACGTACGTACGGTCGGTGCGGTTCTCCGGTACGGAGGGCTGGGCCGCGAAGACCACGGTGTACGGGCGGTCTGCCCGCGCCCCCGCGTCGTAGCGCGCGCCCCCCAGGAAGGGCAGCGCCGTCTCGACCACGCTGCCCGCGTCGGCGCCGGCTCCCTCGTACACGGCGCGGAACCGGTCCGCGTCGTGGCGGGAGTTCGCGAGCACCACATCCGCGCCGTGCCGCAGCAGCAGCCCGTCGGCCAGCTTCTCGTAGACGACCCCTACATAGCCGGTGACCACGACGGGGCGCCTGGAGCGGCCCCCCGCGGATCCGGCCGCCGATGTCGCGGCTGCGCGGGCCAGGCCGTGCAGCATCGCCTGGACGGCGCCGCCGACGCAGGACAGTACGACCACGTCGTACGGTTCACTCCCGGCACCGCCGCTCATGGCCCGGATGAACTCGACTCCGGTGACCTCGCGCAGCGAGTCCGCGCGCACGCCCACCTCTTCGAGCTGCCGGGGTGTCGGCGTCGCACGGCCGCGCAGGAGGAAGCCGTCGAGCTGGCTGTCCGATACGAGGCGGTTCGCGGTGAGTGCGCCCCATTTCCATCGCGTATCGGAATCGGCGAGTACGGCGACCCGGAGACGATTTCTGCTACTTACTGGCACGTCGACGACGCTAGGAAGGCATTCCGAGTCGTGGCCCAACACAGCCGCAACAAAGGGTTAACAGCAAGTCGACGAATGGGGATTCTGCGCTCGGGAGCGCCTGGTTAACTATTCCGCCATGCTTCGTTCACCCGGGCGCCCCCCACAGGTCAAGACGAATGCTGGGGCGGCGCCTAGCGTCACGCGAGTGGTTAAGCTCTCCGTCATCGTGCCGTTCTTCAACGTGCAGACATACGCGCCCGACACCCTCAAGAGTCTGCGTGCAAACGCCAGACAGGACTTCGAATTCATTCTCGTCGACGACTGTTCGACCGATGAGACACCGGAGATCCTCGACCGCGCCGCGCGCGACCTGCCGGGAGCCGTCGTCGTACGGCATGAGCAGAACGGGGGGCTCGCCACCGCGCGGAACACCGGCATCGACGCCGCGCGCGGCGAGTACCTGACGTTCCTCGACGGCGACGACTGGCTCGCCCCCGGCTACTACGAACAGCTCCTCGCCTCGATAGAGGACTTGGGCTGCGACTTCGTCCGCACCGACCATGTCCAGTGCACGGCCCGCGCCCGTTCGGTCCACCGCGTGCCGCACGGCCGGCGCGGTGTCGTGATGCGTCCCCGCGACGTCATCCTGCCCGCCGACCGCAGCACCTCCGTCGACTACGCCTACGCCTGGGCGGGCATGTACCACCGGCGGCTGGTGGACGACGGCGTGCTGCACTTCCGGCACGGCCTGCGCACCGCTGAGGACCGCCCGTGGATCTGGCGGCTGCACCGCCAGGCGGAGTCCTTCGCCGTCGTCGGCCTGACGGGCGTCTTCTACCGGCGTGGCGTCGCTTCCTCCCTGACCCAGATCGGCGATGTCCGCCAGCTCGATTTCATTCGGGCTTTCGATCAAGTCATCGACGAAACGTCCGAGGACCCGGATGCGGATCGACTGCTTCCGAAAGCAGTGCGCACCTATTGCGCGATCATTTCCCATCACCTCGGCAGTATCGAAAGGTTTGAACCGCCCGTGGCACGTAAGTTGCGGTCGATGAGCGCGGCCGCCCTGAAGCGCATGCCGCAGGACGTACTCCAGGACGCCCTCGACTCCATGGACATCCAGCGCGCCTCCCGGCTCCGGCGGCTGCGCCGCCGTCCCGTCGGCGCGGAGGTGGCGGCGTGATGACCGCTCTCACCCACGCCTCAGGGGCCCCGCGGGCCCGGAAGAAGACGCAGATCTTCTGCGCCTCCACGCTCTACGGTGTGGCCACGCTCGCCGCCGCGCTCGACTCGGACTGCTTCGAGCCCGCCGACCGCCGCATCCTGCTGATCAGCAATAACGCGACGACCCCGGAGACCACGCCCGCCCCGGACGAGATGCCGGGATTCGAGCGGCTGCGCGGCCGCTTCGACCAGGTGCTGTCCTGGAACGAGACGATCAGCCCCTTCCACCCCGGTGGCTGGGCCCCGCGCCAGGACGACGTACTGCTGTGGGAGCGGTATCTGCGTCTGCTCTGGGGGCTCGGGGACGACGAGGTCGAACTCGCGGTCGAGTCGATCCAGGTCAACCCGTCGCTGGCGCTGACCCAGCTCTTCCCCGGCGCGCCCGTCGACGTCTACGCCGACGGCCTGATGAGCTACGGCCCGACCCGTAGCAAGCTCGACCCGCTGGTCGGCACCCGCATCCGCCGGCTGCTCCACCTGGACCTCGTCCCGGGCCTGCGGCCGCTGCTGCTCACCGAGTTCGACGTCGAGCCGCAGCTCGTTCCGACGGAGGCGTTCACCGCCGTACTGGCCGAGCTCGCGGAGGACCCGAGCGCCGCGCAGGACCTGCCGGAACTCCAGGCTCCGGCCCTGCTGCTGGGCCAATACCTCTCCGCCCTCGACATCCTCACCGGGGAGGAAGAGGAGCAGCTGCACGTCACGATGCTGCGCGGCGCCGCCGAACTCGGCCACCGTACGGTCGTGTTCAAGCCGCACCCCACCGCCCCCGCCCGCTGGTCGCGGATGCTGGAGAAGGAGGCCGGGGAGCTGGGCGTCGAACTGACCGTCCTGGACTCGCCGGTGCTCGCCGAGGTGCTCTACCAGCGCATGCGGCCCGCGCTTGTCGTCGGCTGCTTCTCCACCGCCCTGCTGACGGCGAGTGCGCTGTACGGGCTGCCGGTCGCCCGTACGGGCACGGAGGTGCTGCTGGAACGGCTCAGCCCGTACCAGAACAGCAACCGCATCCCGGTCACGATCGTGGACGCGCTGCTGCCCGAGCTCACCGACGAGGCCGCTGTCACCGGTTGGAGCCCGGCATCGCGCAAGGAGGTCGCGCAGCGGCTCACCGGCCTGGTCACGGCCGTCGGGTACGCGATGCAGGCGCAGATCTACCCGAGCCTGCGCCCCGAGGCCGAGCAGTACCTGTCGACGAGACTCGACGCGCAGACCTGGCGCTACTTCAAGCGCCGGCGCCTCACCTCGCTCGCCCTGCCGGGTGCGATCCCTTCCCAGCTCGCGTTCCTGCCGCGTAATGCCACGGTGCGGCGGGTCGCCCGCCGGGCCCGCGCCGTTCAGCGACGGATCGTGAAGAAGAAGGCCGCGTTCGGATGACGGCACCACCCGACACGACGCCTCCGATGACCTCACCGGAGGCGCCCGTCGCACGTCGGAGTCCGGGCGCGCGCAGCATACGCAGCGCCCGCCCCTCCCCCCGACTGCGCGCTCTCGACGGCCTGCGCCTGATAGCCGCGCTGATGGTCGCCTTCTACCACTTCGGCGGCCGCGACGGCGAGATCGGCGAGGCCTGGGGCTCATCGCCGAACGTCCAGTTCCCCACCGCCTCACAGGTCTTCGCCTACGGCTGCCTGGGCGTGCAGATCTTCTTCGTCATCAGCGGCTTTGTGATCTGCATGAGCGGTTGGGGCCGCCCGCTGCGCGCCTTCTTCGCGTCCCGGGTGGCCCGGCTCTTTCCCGCGTACTGGGCGGCGATCATTCTGGTGACCGCCGTCTTCGCACTGCCCTGGGTCACCTACGAGGCGGTGTCGCCCAGTGACGCCCTGGTCAACCTGACGATGCTCCAGCAGCCGCTGGGCGTGGACCGGGTGCTCGGCGTGTGCTGGACCCTCTGGGCGGAGCTGCGCTTCTACGCCCTCTTCGCGCTCTTCGTGGTCCTGCCGGGCGCCAACCGGCAGCGGGTCGTGCTCTTCTGCGCGGTGTGGACGCTGGCTGCGGTGGTGGCGGAGGCCGCGAACCAGCCGCTGCTCGATGTGGTGCTGATGCCGGAGTACGCGCCGTTCTTCATCGGCGGTATCGGCCTGTATCTGGTGCACCGCGACCGGCGGGACGTGACCGCCTGGGGAATCGTTGCTGCAGGTTGGCTGATCGGCCAGCACTACGCGGTGGACCGGCTGTGGCACCCGCCGAATCCCGACTTCTTCTCCGACCGTCCGTCGCTCGGAATCGTGGCAGTCGTGACCTTCGGCTTCGTCGCGGTGGGCGCCATCGCCCTGGGGCATCTGCACTGGGCCCGATGGCGCTGGCTGACCGTCGCGGGGGCGCTCACGTACCCGTTCTACCTGGTGCACGAACACCTGGGGTGGGTGACGGTCCATGTCCTGCACCGGACGCTCGGACTCCCGTCGTACGCGACCCTGCCGCTGGGCATCGGGGCGATGCTGGTGCTGGCGTGGCTGCTGTACCGATTCGTGGAAACCCCGCTGACGCCGCGCATCAAGCGGGCGCTGGCATCACCGCCGTCGCGGCGAAGAGTCTGAACACAAGGCCACTGCCTCGGGCCGCACCGTCCCAACGGTGGTCCGGGTGCGGTGGCCCCCCGTCCCGCGGAGCGGGCGTGGACGCGCTGCGTCCACGCCCGCTTTCCCGTTGGCTCCCCACACGGCCGTCACCACTAGCCACCCCGGCCAGCACGCTCTGATACTCGATTTCACGCTCCCCTGAACCGGGGCCCGGGCTCAAGCGCTCAAAAGCACTCAACGCCCAAGCCTCAACCGCTCAGGCCCCACCCGCTCAGGCGCTCTCGAGAACCGCTCAGGCGCTCTCGAGCGCTGGCCGTCAGCCCGCGCTGCTGAGCGACAGCTTCGCCGCGAAGCCCAGGAAGAGCGCCCCCGCCGCCGAAGTCGCCCCCGCCGACAGCCGCTTGCGCCGCCGGAACTGGGCGGCGAGCGTGCTGCCGCCGAATATCAGCGCGGTGAGGTAGAGGAAGCTGCACGTCGTGGCCAGCGCGCCGAGCAGCAGGAACGACAGCGCCGGGTGAGCGTAGCCGGGGTCCACGAACTGGACGAAAAAGGATACGAAGAAGAGGATCGCCTTCGGGTTGAGCAGGCTGATCACCAGGGCGCGGCGGTACGGCCGTTCGGCGGCCGGAGCACCCTCCGCCCCGGCGGGAGCACCCTCTTCCGGCACCGGGCCCTCGTGCCGCGCACGCCACATGGCCCACGCCGACCGCATCATGCCTATCGCGAGCCAGGTGAGATAGCCGGCGCCCGCGAACTTCACGATGCCGTAGAGCATCGCGTTGGCCTGGAGCAGCGACGCGACGCCCGCCGCGGACAGCACCATCAGCACCGCGTCGCCGCAGAACACCCCGCAGGCGGCCCGGTAGCCCGTACGCACACCGCGCCGCGCGGCGACCGAGATCACATAGAGCGAGTTCGGCCCGGGCAGCAGGATGATCAGTACGAGTCCGGCCAGGTACGTCGGAAGATCAGTCACGCCAAGCATGCGACGGAGTCTCGCACGGGCCTCTGACAATTCGCTCAGCCGTCCATATTTCAGAAGGCGTCGGAGGGCACGTACGTACCCCAGACCTCCCGCAGCGCGTTGCACACCTCGCCCACCGTGGCACGCGCCGCCAGCGCGGTCTTCATCGGGTAGAGAACGTTGTCGGTGCCCCGCGCCGCCTCCTTCAGCGCCGTGAGCGCCGCGTCGACCGCCGGCTGGTCCCGTTCGGCCCGCAGCTTCGCCAGCCGCTCCGCCTGCTGCGCCTCGATCGCCGGGTCCACCCGCAGCGGCTCGTACGGATCCTCCTCCTCCATCCGGAAACGGTTGACGCCGACGACGATCCGCTCCCCCGCGTCCGTCTCCAGCGCGACGCGGTACGCGCTGCGCTCGATCTCGCTCTTCTGGAAGCCGTGCTCGATGGCGCTGACCGCGCCGCCCAGCTCCTCGATGCGCCCCATCAGCTCGACGGCCGCCGCCTCGACGTCGTCGGTCATCCGCTCCACGACATAGCTGCCGGCGAACGGGTCGACGGTGGAGGTGACATCGGTCTCGTACGCCAGCACCTGCTGGGTGCGCAGCGCGAGCCGGGCCGACTTGTCCGTCGGCAGCGCGATGGCCTCGTCGAAGGAGTTGGTGTGCAGCGACTGCGTGCCGCCGAGCACCGCCGCGAGCCCCTGGACCGCCACCCGGACGAGATTGACCTCGGGCTGCTGGGCGGTGAGCTGCACGCCCGCGGTCTGGGTGTGGAAGCGCAGCATCAGCGACTTGGGGTCCCGGGCGCCGAACTCCTCCCTCATCACCCGGGCCCAGATCCGCCGCGCCGCACGGAACTTGGCGACCTCCTCGAGGAGCGTCGTCCGCGAGACGAAGAAGAACGACAGCCGGGGTGCGAAGTCGTCGACACCCATCCCGGCCGCCACGGCAGTACGCACGTACTCGATGCCGTCGGCCAGGGTGAACGCGATCTCCTGAACGGGCGACGCCCCGGCTTCCGCCATGTGGTAGCCGGAGATCGAGATGGAGTTCCACTTGGGGATCTCGGCCCTGCAGTATTTGAAGATGTCCGCGATCAGCCGCAGCGAGGGCTTGGGCGGAAAGATGTAGGTGCCGCGCGCGATGTACTCCTTGAGCACATCGTTCTGGATCGTGCCGGTGAGCTTCTCCGCCGGAACACCCTGTTCCTCGGCGACGAGTTGGTAGAGGAGCAGCAGCAGCGCGGCGGGGGCGTTGATCGTCATCGAGGTCGAGACCTTGTCCAGCGGGATACCGTCGAACAGGATCCGCATGTCCTCGATCGAGTCGATGGCGACGCCGACCTTTCCGACCTCGCCCTGTGCGATGGGCGCATCGGAGTCGTGGCCCATCTGGGTCGGCAGGTCGAAGGCGACGGACAGCCCCGTCGTACCGTGGGCGATCAGGTCCTTGTAGCGGCTGTTGGACTCGGTGGCCGTGCCGAAGCCCGCGTACTGGCGCATCGTCCAGGGCCGGCCGGTGTACATCGTCGGGTAGACACCGCGGGTGAAGGGGTACGAGCCGGGCTCGCCCAGCTTCTCCCCGGCGTCCCAGTCGGCCAGTGCCCCGGGCCCGTAGACCGGTTCGATGGGCAGTCCGCTCTCGGTGGTTCGGGGGATGCCCGAGTCGCGCGCCATGTGATGTGCCTCCCGTGAAGCTGGGACCTATCTCACAACATGTACCCCTTCTCAGCATGTACCCGTGGTTCATCACCGGGCGGCACTGGGAACAGATGGAGGGGGAAAGATCCTGAAGAGGGCGGAGATACGGGGGCAGGTCATGGGCAGGCACTCCGTCATTCGCGCGGCTGTCGCGGCGGCCGCCGTCGCGGCGCTGGCCACGGGCGGGGCGGCCGGGTGCAAGGTCCGGGAGGCGGCGGCACCGGGGGATGCGACGGAACCGGCGCGCGCGTCCTGGAACGCGCCCCGGGAGCGCGCCCCGGGCTCAGAGAAGCACGGCAGTTCGGATGCCAAGCCCTCCGTGAAGCAGCCACCCCGGCCGAAGTCTCCGGCCGGGGCCCCTCCGCGGCGGGAGCCCGCGCCGCTGATGGCCACGGGCACGACGAGCGGGCAGGTCCGGGAGCTCCAGGCCCGGCTGGCCTCGCTCTCCGTGTTCGACCGCGGGCCGACCGGCTACTACGGCCCGGTCACCACAGCCTCCGTACAGTCCTTCCAGGCGATGCAGGGCCTGGCCCGCACCGGAACCGTCGACTCCGTTACGTGGGCGAGACTGCTCGCGCTGACGCACCGGCCCTCGTACTCCGCGATGTACCCGCCCACGCGCAAGCCGCCGGCCGCCCCCGATCCGCGCTGTCTGACCGGCCGCGTCCTGTGCGTCAGCAAGACCAGCAGCACGCTGTCCTGGATGATCGACGGCCGGGTCGTCTCGTCGATGGACGTGCGGTTCGGCTCGCAGTACACACCGACCCGCGAGGGCACGTTCACCATCGGTTTCAAGAGCCGGAACCACGTCTCGACGATCTACCACACCCCCATGCCGTACGCGATGTTCTTCAGCGGCGGCCAGGCGGTGCACTATTCGGCCGACTTCGCGGCCCGTGGTTACAGGGGTGCCTCGCACGGCTGCGTCAACGTCCGGGACGAGGGGAGGATCGCCTCGCTCTTCGCGCAGGTGCGGAGCGGCGACAAGGTCGTCATCCACCGGTAGGAGAGGGCGCGGGCAGGGCCGGGGGAACGTGCCCCGCCCGCGCCAGATGCGTAGAGCCGCAGGTACGGGGGGAACCCCGGCTCTCACGCAGCCGATGACCAGTCGGCTCACTTTCTACTGCGCCGACGGCTCAAAAAGTGTCACACCTTGGTTGAAGGGTTTACCGAGCCGGCTGAAGCGGGGGCGGCCGGAGTTCTTCAGCCGGCCGACTCCGAGGCGTAAGCGGCGCGAGAGACAGTGGGCTCCAGCTGCTCGGAGGACAGCGGCGTGTACGCGGACGGCTGCTTCACGTCTCCGTTCGAGCCGCTGCGTTCGCCGTCGGCCCCGTCGCCGCCCTCGTCGTCGCCTTCGCCGCTGCCGTCGTCCTGGCCCTGGCCGCCGTTCCCGCCGCCATCGCCGTTGCTGTCGCCCTTGCCGTCGTCCTGGGCGTCCGAACCGCCGGAGCCGCGGTTTTCGCCGCTGAGCAGCTTGTCGCAGTAGCGGTCCAGAGCTTTGGCGCCGCCCGCCGACCGCTCGAGGCGGCGCTCCGTGTTCTCGTCCAGATCGCCCGACTCGTGCTTCCGGCACAGCGTGATCGCCAGCCTGAGCTTGTTCCTGTCGCCGTAGCCACCGGGCCCGGTCGCCTCGTCGTCCGTCGTGGAGCCGCTCCCGGCGGAGTCGTGCCGGCCACCCGGTGAGCGCTCGCCGCCGGTCGCGCCGCCCTCGCCCTCCCCTGCTGTCCCGTTCGGGTCCGGCGTCAGCGAGGGCAGTTCGGTGCCTTCCGTGACCGAGGGAGCGGGGAAGTCCTCTCCGGGAGTGGCGGCCGCGGACACGCTCTGCCCGGGCACCGGTTCACCGCTCTCGCCGCCGAAGGGTGTGGGCAGCACCCCCGTGCCCGCGGCGACCGCGACCCCGCCGAGCGCGCAGCCCGCCAGCGCCACCGCCAGTCCCGCCCGCAGCGGTCTGCCGATCCGGGACGGCCAGAGGGTTCTGCTGATGCGGACGGTGGGCGGGACGACGTCCGCAGAGCGTTCGCCGCGCGTAGATATGGCGCGCGAAGAATCCGCGCGCGCTTCCACCGCCTTTCGGAAGGCGGCCGCGGCCGCGGCCTCTCCGGGAAGCTCCCCCTCGGGAAGACCGGCCTCGGGACCGGAGCCCGCCAGGGCGACGACGGCAGCGTCGGCCAGCGCCTCGGAGAGCCGCTCGGCCTGTGCGCGCACGTATGCGTCGTCGGCTCCGACAGCGGCATCGGCTGGTTCGCCGCGCAGCAACCGCTCCGCAGCGTTCTTGTCCAGCCAGCTGTACCGGTCGTCGGCCATCACATGTCCTTCTGCGTCCGCGCGCCGGAATCCGTCACACCGGCGGACGTCACAGCGCCTTTGTGAGGGCCCCGCTGGGGCGGTACGCCATCGAGGCCACCCGCCTCCGGGCCGGCCCCGCTCACGGAATCCGCGGCTGCGTCGGAAGCCGCGTCGGCCAGGGCGTCGGCCGCCGGTTCCGGACGGTGACCATGCTCGTCGGGTGCCTCGCCCAAGAGCTCCGCGAGCCGCCGCAGTCCGCGGTGCGCGGCCGTCCTTACGGCGCCCGGCCGCTTGCCGAGCACCCCCGCCGCGCTCTTCGCGTCGAGCCCCACCACGACGCGCAGCACCACGGCCTCGGCCTGGTCCTGGGGCAGCCTCGCGATGAGCCGGAGCGTGCTTCCGGTGCCGAGCGCCTCCAGGGCCTCGTCCGCGGTGTCCGCATCGCCCGGCTTGTCCGTCAGTTCTGTCTCGTCGCCGCCGGTCGCGGGCCTGCGCCCGCGCATCCGGATGTGATCGAGCGCCCGGTTACGGGCTATTCGCGCCGCCCAGCCCCGGAAGCGGTCCGCGTCGCCGCTGAACCGCTCGAGGTCGCGGGCTATCTGGAGCCACGCCTCGGACGCCACGTCCTCCGCGTCCGGCTCTCCGACCAGCGTCCGCACATAGCCCAGCAGCCGCGGGTGCACGGCCCGGTAGACAGTCCGGAAGGCGTACTCGTCCCCGTCCTGTGCCGCGTGCACTGCGGCGGTCAGTTCCGCTTCGTCCCCCTGCACGCCCTCATCCTGCCCCACTTTTCAGCCAGGCCCTCCGCCGATGGTGTCAGCGCCCGGAGGAGCCGGGGCCCCAAGGGTTCTGCGGACCGAGTGCGTCCACGGCCGTGGACGCCCCGGCGACCGGTGGATACGGACCCGTCGCGGCCCCGGGACGCGGCCGGCACGCACCGCGGACGGCGCAGCGCCCGACCGGCCACACGGTCGCAGCCTGGCAGTTGACGCACGGATACATCTGACGAGCACCCCCGGAATACGACCCTCCGCGGGCCGAGAAAGCGATCACGGCAGTCGCGCCCACGGGCGCGACCAGCACGCTACGGCCTGTTGCGCTTCCGCGTCCACGTCCCCCTCGGTGCGAGGGCGGCGTGACGCGCGGTCGTCGCGCGCGTGTGACAGAAAACGCGTCGGCGACGCTGAGGGGAGTACGGGCCTCTCGCAGGCCCTCACCGACGACGGCCGGGGTCTCTCCTGTGGGGGGTGGCGACCCCGGCCGTCCTTTGTTCCGGAGCGGGGGTCAGCGCCGGATGTCGAGGACGAAGCGCTCCGGTTTGTGCAGCTTCATCGTGCTGTAGCCGGGCCTGTCCTTGAACGCGAGGCCGAACGTGACCACGCCTTCGAAGTCACCGGTGAGGGCCACCCCCTTGATCTTCGGCATGTTCGGTTCGACCAGGCGCGGCCCCTTGTAGACGGGCTTCCCGGCTTCGTTGTGGGCGGCGGCGGGCGAGAGCTTGATCTCCAGGAAGTACTTTCCGGGAAGCGGGACCTTCGCTCCGGAGCCGTCGTAGTGGAGTGCCTTGACGCGTTTGACGGATATCGGCGGCAGTGGACCCTTCACGTCGACGACGAACCGGTCGAACGACGGGTGGATCCCTGTCCTGGCGTTGACCACCAGGCTGATGCCCTGCTGCTCTGCGGTGACCCCCGACGGGGCGGAGGCTGAGGCGGGAACCGTCGCGGCGGTTCCGGTGAGGAGTAGTGCGCCGGCTGCGGCTCCGGCCGCAAGGCGATGGCGAGTATTCATGTCGTCCCCCCGGTCTGCTGGTGTTGGGGACATGATTGGTACCGGTATAGACAGGTCTGAGGCCTTGATGGTTGCAGTGCCGACCGATACTGATGCCGGTACAGCTGCTGCTGATGCGCCGTTACCGGAAGCAGCCGCCAACCCCCGCCGCCTGCCGGTGGATCAGGGGGCCGGCCGGGCCGCCGGCCCCCGGATCCACGGTCTACCGGGGCGTCTCCAGCCGGTCCGCGAGCTTGACGAAGGCAGGCCAGCTCAGCGGAGGACGGCGCGGATCCCACAGCTTCTGGGCGATCGCGAACAGCGGCAGCCGGATACCGCGGGCCACCTGTGCCTCGGTCTGCGCGGTCGCGATGTCGGACCAGACAGCGAAGCGTGCGCCCGGCACCTTGTCGGGGCCGGTCGGCGACGACGTCACCGCCTGGCTCCCGCGCAGCACCGCCGGAGTCCACTCCTTGTAGATCCGCTCACCCGTCGGATAGACGAACTGGTTCGGCTCGCCGAGGACGTAGTAGAGGTACTCGTCGTTGAGGTTGACGACCGTACGGCCCTCCTCCAGGTACTGCGCCGGCGGCCGCGCCCCGTCCTCCTTACCCGTCCAGTACTCGACCTCGATGCCCTTGTCCGGGGCCACGACACCGCCGCTGAAGAAGCCGTCGTTCCAGGCCTTGGGCTGCTTGTCCGCCTTGCGCACCACGGCTGCACGGTCGTTCAGCCAGTCCGTGGCCAGGTCCCGGATCCGTCCGTTCGAGCCGTACTTCTGCTGTGCCTGCGCGGCGAGTGCGGGGTAGGACGCCTCGGGGTTCTCGGCGATGAGCGCGCTGTACTCGTCCGCGCCGAGGTGGAAGTACTGCCCCGGGAAGACTCCGGAGAACTCGCGCAGCAGATCGTCGACGATCCGGGCGGACCCCGGCTTTCCGATGTCGATGGCGCCGCGCGCCGGGACTCCGCGCGCGCTCACCAGTTGCAGGTCGGGGTGGGCCCGCAGCACGGCACCCAGATGTCCGGGCGAGTCGATCTCGGGGATGACGGTGATGTGCAGCCGGGCGGCGAGATCCAGGATGCGCTGCAGCTGGGCCTTGGTGAGGTGGTCCTCGGAGACGATCTCGGGGTGGGAGTCGCTCTCCACACGGAAGCCCTGGTCGTCGGAGAAGTGCAGGCCGAGCTGGTTGAGCTTGAGGTCGGCCATCCGGTGCAGCCGGGCCTCGATCCACTCCGGGGTGAAGTGCTTGCGCGCGATGTCGAGGTTCAGCCCGCGCTGCGGCCGGTCGGGCCGGTCCTCGATGACGCCCTCGGGAACCTGGCCGCCCGAGCGCAGCGCCTGGACGACGGTGCGGGTGCCGTAGAAGACGCCCGCGTCGCCGGCGCCGGTGATCCGGACCCGTCCGTCGCGGGTGGTGAGGTGGTACGCCTCGCCGCCGCCGCTCTGCCCGGGCCGGAGCGCCAGCTCCACATCCCCCTTGCGGGCGGGGCCGGGGGCGTACGTCACCTTGAGTTCGCGGGCGAGCATGCGGGCCTCGTCGGCGAGCGAGCCGTCCGGGTCCGCGACGACGCGGCTGCCGTTGCCGGGCCGCCAGCCGGGGCCGTTGCCGGGCTCGTAACTGCGGACGGAGGGGATGGTGCGGGGCGGGGAGGGCGGCGGGTACGAGGTGGGGGAGCGTTCGGAGGGCGAGCGGGTGCCGTCGGACTTCCTGCCGCCGCCGTCACCGCCCGAGCATCCGCCGAGCGCCACCGCCATGAGCACGGCGACGCCCCAGACGGCCGTCCGCCCGAGAAATCCGGTCCGCGCCCCTGCCGGTCCACGCGAATGCAGCATCGATGCAAAACCTCCCAATTAAGGACGAAGGTACGTCCTCTGGTTCGCCTTTTCGTCCACTACTCGCGAGTATTCGATCTCGTCCGGGTGAATTCCATGTGGCCACCGGACCTGGGCCTGGTTGCGTCGATACGGTCGCGCCACACCTCCCGTTCCGCCTCCCCGTCCTCTGGGCCGCCGCGCAGGGGACTCCCTGAGGAGACCATGCCGTCCAGCGACACTCCGGCCGTTCCGCCGCGGAAGTCCCGGGGGCCCCGAGAGCACCGAGAGCACCGAGAGCACCGAGAGCACCGAGAGCCCACCATCCCTGCGACCAGGGGTGACCGAGCCGATCCCGGACAGATCCGCACCCACCCGTCCGCAGCCACCGCCGCTTCCGGGCTGGACCGCTTCAACGCCGCGTCGCCCGGAGCCGCCGAGGCCGCCCTGCTCGCCTGCTGCGGCAGCCGCCGCTGGGCGCTCCGTCTGTCCGGCCACCGCCCCTATCCCGATCTCGGTGCGCTGCTCGCCGCGGCGGACGAGGCGAGTTACGACCTGACCCCGGCGGACCTCGCCGAAGCGCTGGCCGACGAGTCTGCCGGCCACCAGCCCCACTCCGGCGCCCGCGGCCCCGGATCTCTCGCCGCCCACACCGCGCTGCGCGCCGCCCACGCCGCGTACGAGAGCCGTTTCGGCCATGTCTTCGTGATCTGTCTGGACGGGCTGCGCTCCGACGAGGTTCTCGATCACGTCCTCGCGGGGATCCGCGCCCGGCTCGGCCACGAGGTCGACGAGGAGCGCTCCGTGAGCGCGGACGAGCTGCGCCGGATCGCCCGCGCGCGGCTGACGCACCTTGTGGCGGGGCATCCGGAATCAGCCCCTTTCCGAACCGCCTGATAGCCCGTACGTGCCTCTTTGATCACACCTAAGGGCCCCCGGGGGAGTGAACCGACAACCCGTCGCTACGATGGCGAGGGCCGGTGGACCTAACCCGGCCGGGCCCGACCGACAGTGCATCTTTTGGACTGTAGAAGCTGGCGGCTGGCCCCAATCCCCGCTCTCGGAGGGTTTTCCGTGCCGGCTGGAACGCTGTACCGCGGCCGGGAAGGCATGTGGTCATGGGTGGCTCATCGAGTCACCGGTGTCCTCATTTTCTTCTTCCTGTTCGTCCACGTTCTCGACACCGCTCTCGTCCGCGTCTCCCCGGAGACGTACGACGACACCATCGCGCTGTACAAGACGCCCGTAGTCGCCCTGATGGAATACGGCCTGGTCGCCGCCATCCTCTTCCACGCTCTCAATGGCCTGCGCGTCGTCGCCGTGGACTTCTGGTCCAAGGGCGCCCGCTACCAGAAGCAGCTGCTGTGGACCGTTATGGGCATCTGGATCGTGCTGATGGCCGGGGCGCTCTACCCCATCCTCGGCCACGCCGCGCGCGAAGTGTTCGGGAGCTGAGAACCATGGCCACTGATACCCCTTCGACCGGCTCCGTCGAGCTGGCGGACTCCGGCTCCGGCTACAGCCCGGACAACCCGGCCCCGGTCATAGAGGCGCCGCGCGCCCGTACCGGCCGGACGCCGAAGACGACCCGGACGAACTTCGAGCTGTACGGCTGGCTGTTCATGCGACTGTCCGGCATCGTGCTCGTCGTCCTCGTCATCGGCCACCTGCTCATCCAGCTCGTGCTGGACGGCGGCGTCAGCAAGATCGGCTTCGCCTTCGTGGCGGGCCGCTGGGCCTCGCCGTTCTGGCAGACCTGGGACCTGGTCATGCTCTGGCTCGCCATGCTCCATGGCGCCAACGGCCTGCGGACGATCATCAACGACTACGCCGAGCGGGACAACACGCGCTTCTGGCTGAAGATGCTGCTGTACACCGCCACGGTGTTCACCGTCCTTCTGGGCACGCTGGTGATCTTCACCTTCGACCCGAACATCCGCTAGAGCCCGGGGCTGACGCGAGACATGAAGATTCACAAGTACGACACCGTGATCGTCGGCGCAGGCGGCGCCGGGATGCGCGCGGCCATCGAGTCGACGAAGCGCAGCCGTACCGCCGTGCTGACCAAGCTGTACCCGACCCGCTCCCACACCGGCGCCGCCCAGGGCGGCATGGCCGCCGCCCTCGCGAACGTCGAGGAGGACAACTGGGAGTGGCACACCTTCGACACGATCAAGGGCGGCGACTACCTGGTCGACCAGGACGCCGCCGAGATCCTGGCGAAGGAGGCCATCGACTCGGTCCTCGACCTGGAGAAGATGGGCCTGCCGTTCAACCGGACGCCGGGCGGGACCATCGACCAGCGCCGCTTCGGCGGTCACAGCCGTAACCACGGCGAGGCCCCGGTCCGCCGGTCGTGCTACGCCTCGGACCGCACCGGCCACATGATCCTCCAGACGCTGTACCAGAACTGCGTCAAGGAGGGCGTGGAGTTCTTCAACGAGTTCTACGTGCTGGACCTGCTGCTCCAGGAGATCGACGGGATCAAGCGCACCGCGGGCGTCGTCGCGTACGAGCTGGCGACCGGCGAGATCCACGTCTTCCAGGCGAAGTCCGTGATCTTCGCTTCGGGCGGCACCGGCAAGTTCTACAAGGTGACCTCCAACGCGCACACCCTGACCGGTGACGGCCAGGCGGTCGCCTACCGGCGCGGTCTGCCGCTGGAGGACATGGAGTTCTTCCAGTTCCACCCGACCGGCATCTGGCGCATGGGCATCCTCCTCACCGAGGGCGCCCGCGGCGAGGGCGGCATTCTTCGCAACAAGGACGGCGAGCGCTTCATGGAGAAGTACGCGCCCGTCATGAAGGACCTCGCCTCGCGCGATGTCGTCTCCCGCTCCATTTACACGGAGATCCGCGAGGGCCGCGGCTGCGGTCCCGAGGGTGACCACGTCTTCCTGGACCTGACCCACCTTCCGCCGGAGCAGCTGGACGCCAAGCTGCCGGACATCACCGAGTTCGCGCGGACGTACCTGGGCATCGAGCCGTACACCGACCCGATCCCGATCCAGCCGACCGCGCACTACGCGATGGGCGGCATCCCGACCAACGTCCAGGGCGAGGTGCTGGCCGACAACGACACCGTCGTTCCGGGCCTGTACGCGGCCGGCGAGGTCGCCTGCGTGTCCGTGCACGGCGCGAACCGGCTGGGCACCAACTCGCTGCTGGACATCAACGTCTTCGGTCGCCGGGCCGGTATCGCGGCCGCCGAGTACGCCGCGAAGCACGACTTCGTCGAGCTGCCCGAGAACCCGACGCACTGGGTGACGGAGCAGGTCGAGAACCTGCGCGACGCCACCGGCACCGAGCGGGTCACCGAGATCCGCAAGGCGCTGCAGGAGACGATGGACGCCAACGCCATGGTGTTCCGTACCGAGCAGACCCTGAAGACCGCCGTCGCGGACATCGCCGCCCTGCGCGAGCGCTACCGGAACGTCAGCGTCCAGGACAAGGGCCGGCGGTTCAACACCGATCTGCTGGAGGCCATCGAGCTGGGCAACCTGCTCGACCTGGCCGAGGTCCTGGCCGTGTCCGCGCTCGCCCGGAAGGAGTCCCGCGGCGGTCACTACCGCGAGGACTATCCGAACCGCGACGACGTCAACTTCATGCGCCACAGCATGGCGTACCGCGAGGTGGGTGACGACGGCGTCGAGTCCATCCGACTCGACTACAAGCCGGTCGTCCAGACCCGCTACCAGCCGATGGAGCGTAAGTACTGATGAGCACCCCAACGCTCGAGAAGCACGCGTCCGGCCCGGACGCGACCGGGACGGGCGACTCCCCGTACATCACGGTCACCTTCCGGATCCGCCGGTTCAACCCGGAGGTCTCGGCCGAGCCGGTCTGGGAGGACTTCGAGGTCGAGATCGACCCGAAGGAGCGCGTGCTCGACGCCCTCCACAAGATCAAGTGGGACCTGGACGGCACGCTGACCTTCCGGCGCTCCTGCGCGCACGGCATCTGCGGTTCCGACGCGATGCGGATCAACGGCCGTAACCGGCTGGCGTGCAAGACGCTGATCAAGGACATCAGCCCGGAGAAGCCGATCACGGTCGAGGCGATAAAGGGCCTGACGGTCCTCAAGGACCTCGTGGTCGACATGGAGCCGTTCTTCCAGGCGTACCGCGATGTCATGCCCTTCCTCATCACCTCGGGGAACGAGCCGACGCGCGAGCGGCTGCAGTCCGCGGAGGACCGCGAGCGCTTCGACGACACCACCAAGTGCATCCTGTGCGCCGCGTGCACGACCTCGTGCCCGGTGTTCTGGAACGACGGCCAGTACTTCGGCCCGGCGGCGATCGTCAACGCGCACCGCTTCATCTTCGACTCGCGCGACGAGGGCGGTGAGCAGCGTCTGGAGATCCTGAACGACAAGGACGGCGTCTGGCGCTGCCGCACCACCTTCAACTGCACTGACGCCTGCCCGCGCGGCATCGAGGTGACGAAGGCCATCCAGGAGGTGAAGCGAGCGCTGATCACGCGCCGCTTCTGACCTCCGGCTGTTCCGCTCGAGAACCCCGCCCCCACCTCCAGGGGGGCGGGGTTCGAGCGTTGTGGGGAGGCGTCCGCCGAGTCGCGTGCTCGAGCCCCCGAGGGCAGAGTGAGCATATGGAGCGAACCACCCGTCGTACGCAGGTCGCTGTGACCCTCCGGGTCAACGGAGCCGATCACGAACTGGAGCTGGACGCCCGGTCGACGCTACTGGACGCGCTGCGTGACCGGCTCGGTCTGACCGGCACCAAGAAAGGGTGCGACCAGGGGGCGTGCGGTGCGTGCACCGTCATGGTCGACGGCAGGCGGGTGGTGTCCTGTCTGACGCTGGCCGCCCAGTGCGAGGGCCGCGAGGTGACGACCATCGAGGGCCTGGCGCACGACGGAACCCTGCATGCGATGCAGGAGGCCTTCGTCCGCCATGACGCCCTCCAGTGCGGCTTCTGCACTCCGGGCCAGGTCATGTCGGCGGTGTGTCTGCTCCAGGAGGGGCGGGCCGGATCCGACGAGGAGATCCGGGAGTTCATGAGCGGCAACATCTGCCGCTGCGGCGCGTATCCGAACATCGTGGCGGCGGTCCGCGAGGTCGCGGGGACCGGTGACGGCCGTGCGCGCGTTTGAGTACCTGCGGGCCCCGGACACCGGCACCGCGATCGCGGCCGTGACGACCGACCCCGCCGCCTCCTTCCTCGCCGGGGGAACCACCCAGCTCGATCTCATGAAGGACGGGGTCCTCGGCCCCGAGCTGCTGGTCGACATCACCCGGCTCCCGCTGGGCGGCATCACGGGTTCGGACGAGGCGCTGCACGTGGGCGCGCTGACCACGATGGAGCAGCTGGCCGCGGATCCCGTCGTCCGTGAGCGGCTGCCGCTGGTGCGCCAGGCCCTGCTGTACGGCGCGTCCACGCAACTGCGGAACATGGCCACCATCGGCGGAAACCTGTTGCAGCGCACCCGCTGCCGCTACTTCCGGGACCCAGCGGTGCCCGCGTGCAACAAGCGCCGACGCGGCTCCGGCTGCGCGGCCATCACCGGCGCCGCCCGGATGCACGCGATCCTCGGCGTCAGCGAGCACTGCATCGCCGTGCACGCCTCGGACCTGGCCGTGCCGCTGGTCGCCCTGGACGCCGTGGTGCACATCCGGGGCGCCGACGGGGAGCGCGCCGTGCCCCTGTCCGCGTTCTACCTCGAGCCGGGTGACACCCCGGACGTCGAGAACGTCCTCGGCCGGGGCGAGCTGATCACCGCGGTGGAGATCCCCCTGCTGCCGCCCGCCGCGCGCTCGGCCTATCTCAAGGTCCGTGACCGCGCGAGCTACGAATTCGCGCTCACCTCGGCCGCCGCCGCGCTGGTGGTCGAGGACGGGACGGTCCGGGAGGTCCGGCTCGCGCTCGGCGGGGTCGGTACCAAGCCGTGGAGAGCCCGGTCGGCCGAGGACGTGCTGCGCGGCGGACCGGCCACCAGCGATGCCTTCCGGGCCGCGGCGCGGACGGCGCTCGAGGGCGCCGACCCGGTGGCCGGCACCGCGTTCAAGGTGGAGCTCGCCCGGCGAACCGTGGTGCGGATCCTGGAGGACCTGGCGGAGACCGGCCCCGGGGGGCCGGACTCATGACGAGCGTCGAGGATCGGAAGGCTTCCGCGGCAGGGATCGTCGGACCGGGTGCCGACCGGGTCGACGGCCCGCTGAAGGTCACCGGAGCGGCCCCGTACCCCTCCGACTTCGACTTCCCGCGCCTCGCGCACGCCGTGCTCGTCACGACGACCGTCGCGGCCGGGCGGATCACCGTCGTCGACAGCGCCGAGGCCGAGGCCGCACCCGGCGTACTGGCCGTGATCACGCATCTCAACGCCCCCGTACTGGCCCCGGGCGGGCGCACCGTGCTGGGGCCCGAACCTCCGCCGCCGCTGCAGGACGACCGGGTCCTGCACTACGGGCAGTACGCGGCCGTAGTGGTGGCCGAGACGTTCGAACAGGCCACGTACGCGGCCCGTTTGGTGCACCTCTCCTACGATCCGGGCGACCCGCTCCTCGGCGTGGAGGACCCGCGTGCCGTGCCGAAGAACAACCCCTTCATGCTCGACATGAAGCGCGGCAGCGTGCCCGACGGTCTGGCGGAAGCCGGGGTCAGGCTCAGAGCCGCCTACCGGACGGCGGAGAACACGAACAACCCGCTGGGGCCGTTCGCGACCGTGGCCATGTGGGACGGGGACCGGCTCACCGTGCACGACGCCACGCAGTGGCCGTACAACGTGCGCAACTCCCTGGCGGCTGCCTTCAAGGTGCCCAAGGACGGCGTGCGGGTCCTGGCGCCGTACGTGGGCGGCGGGTTCGGCGCGGGACTGCGCACATGGCCGCACGTTGTCCTCGCCGCGCTGGCCGCACGCATGGTGAGCCGCCCGGTCAAGCTGGTGCTGACCCGCCCGCAGATGTTCACCGGTATCGGGCACCGGCCGGGCAGTGTCCAGGAGATCAAGCTCGGCGCCACGCGCGACGGCAGGCTGACGGCGATCGACCATGAGAGCACGACGACCGTGGCCATGGAGGACTCCAATCTGGAGCCCGTCACCCTGGGCACCGCCTGGGGGTACGCGTGCCCCAACGTCTCCACCCGGGACCGGCAGGTGAAACTCCACATCCCCTGCCCCGGCTCCATGCGCGCCCCCGGCGAGGCACAGGGCAACTTCGCCCTCGAATCCGCTCTCGACGAGCTTGCTCACCGGCTGGAGCTGGACCCGGTGGAGCTGCGGCTACTCAACTACGCGGCGTTCCAGCCGCAGACAGGGCTCGCTTGGTCGAGCAAGGCGCTGCGGGAGTGCTACGAGGTGGGCGCCGAGCGGTTCGGCTGGGCGGCGCGCGACCCGCGGCCCGGCTCGATGCGCGAGGGCCGCCGGCTCATCGGCTACGGGATGGCCGGGGTCACGTTCGCCCACTACCAGGCCAAGTGCACGGCCCGGGCCACCATCTCGGGGGACGGCAGGGCGTATGTGCGCAGCGCCGCAACCGACATCGGCACGGGCACGTACACCGTGATGGCCCAACTGTCCGCGGAGTTGCTGGGCCTGCGGATGGACGACGTCCGGTTCGGGCTCGGGGACAGCGCCATGCCGAAGGCGCCGCAGGCAGGCGGATCCGGACTGACCGGGGCCCTGGGCAGCGCGGTCCACGCCGCGTGCGAACGGCTGGTGAGCGCTTTCCTCGACCTGGTCCGCAAGGATGCCGAATCGCCCCTCCACGGCTGCCGCATGGAGGACGTCGCCGTCACGGACGGCCGGATCGTACGGATCTCCGACCCCACCCGGGGCGAGTCCTACTCCGGCATCCTCGCCCGGCACGGCCTCGAGGAGCTGACCCGCGAGGGGAGTTCGCCCATGCCGAAGGGGGACATCGGACAGCTCGTCGGCTCGCTGGCCGTCTCCCGGCTCGGGCGGATCGGCAGCTTGGCGGTGAAGGCCACCCGGGCCACGATGCCCGCGGGGGCGTTCGGCGCGAAGTTCGTCGAGGTCCATATCGACGCGGACCTGGCGCAGTTGCGGATCGCCCGGGTCGTCTCGGTGATCGACGGCGGCCGCATCCTCAACGAGAAGACGGCCCGCAGCCAGATCATCGGCGGTACGGTCGGCGGGATCGGCCAGGCCCTGTTCGAGGAGACGGTCACCGATCCGGACACCGGTCGCATCGCCAACGCGACCTTCGGCGACTACCTGGTGCCGGTCAACGCGGACATCCCCGACATGGATGTGGTCTTCGTCGGCGAGCGTGACCCCATGACGCCCATCGGGACGAAGGGGATCGGCGAGATCGGTCTGACGGGCGTCGCCGCCGCCATCGCCAACGCCGTCCACCACGCCACCGGCCGTCGGATCCGGGAACTGCCGATCACCCTCGACAAGCTTCTCTGAGCTTCTCCGATCCCGGACGCCTGCCGGAAACGGGCGCCGGAGAGATGCAGGTACGCACGCGTGCGTGCACGGCGTCGATGAGGTCTCCACGTCCCGTCCGGCAGTCGATGAGGTCTCCACGAGTCCCGTCCGGCAGTCGATGAGGTCTCCACGAGTCCCGTCCGGCAGGCGGGTACGCACGCGCGCGTGCACGGAACAGCAGCCATGCCCCGCCCCCTCCGGTCGGTCGGCCCCCTCCGGTCGGTCCGGCCCCTCCCGGTCGGTCCGCCCCCCTCCCGTCGTCCGGCCTGGATCTCGGGCCCGGCGGAAGCCGCGACGGCACCCCTTCTTGAACATGTTCAAAAATACGTCTACAGTCGCGGCGTACCGCTTTTTTGAACACGTTCAAGAAGGGGTGGGGAAGTGGACCTCACTGTCATCGCCTATGTCATCTACCTGCTCATCAGCGTCGCGCTCACCATCTGGGTCGCGCGCACCCTCAGCCGCAACGGACGGATCTTCCTGGCCGATGTGCTGCACGGGAACCAGAAGCTCGCCGAAGCCGTCAACCATCTGCTCGTGGTCGGCTTCTACCTGATCAACCTCGGCTTCGTCGCCCTCTATCTGAAGGCCGCCGAGGCGGTGGCGGACGCACGCGGGCTGTTCGAGGCCCTGTCGGTCAAGATCGGGGTCGTGCTGCTGGTCCTCGGCGTCATGCACCTGGGGAACGTCTTCGTCCTCAACAAGATCCGGCGGCGTGGGGTGATGGAGCGCGAGCAGGTGCCGCCGGTCGCTCCGCAGGGGTGGACGGGCCAGGGCGGCGCCGAGGGCTGGGCCGCGCCGGCCACCGGAGCGTGACCCGGTGACCGCTTCCGCGGCGGGGGCCCGTACGGACCAGGGCGCGGACCGCGCCCCGGTCCGCCGGCTGACCGTCCTCTACGACCCCGACTGCTCGCTCTGCGCGTTCGTACGGGACTGGCTCGCGCGGCAGCGCCAACTCGTACCGCTCGACCTGATGCCCGTCGGCTCCGCCGAGGCCGGCCGGCGCTTCCCCGGCCTCGACCATGCGGCGGCCCTGCGCGAAATCACCGTCATCGGCGACGCCGGGCAGATCTACCGCGGGTCCGCGGCATGGGTGGTGTGCCTCTGGGCGCTGGCCGAGTACCGGCCGATGTCCCACCGGCTCAGCACTCCGGCCGGAGCGCCCTTCGCGCGGGCGGCGGTCCTGGCCGCCGCGAAGTACCGAGAGGCGCGCTCCCCCGCCCGTTCCCGGGGCCCCGGCGCCGCTGCCTGCGCCGACGGTTGCGCCGCCCCGGGCCCGGCTCCGGACCTCGCGGTCGGCTACGGGCCCGGCTCGGGTCCGGGCTCCAACCCCGGCCCCAGCTCCGGTTCCGGCTCCGACCCCGGACCCGGCAGCGGCCGGGCCGGGCCCCGGTCGGCTCCGGGCTGCGATTAGGCTCCCCACCGTGGACGAAGCAGTGCCGACCGAGAAACAGCCGCCGACCCCCAAGAGCGAACAGACCCGGACCCTCATTCTCGAGACCGCCCTGCGCCTCTTCCAGGAACGCGGCTACGACAAGACCACCATGCGGGCCATCGCCAAGGAGGCCGGGGTCTCGGTCGGCAACGCCTACTACTACTTCAGCTCCAAGGAGCACCTCATCCAGGGCTTCTACGACCGGATCGGCGCCGAACACGAAGCGGCGGTCCGCAGCGTGCTCGAAGAGGAGCGGGATCTGGCGGGGCGGGTGCGCGGGGTGCTCCTCGCATGGCTCGATGTGGCGGCTCCGTACCACGAGTTCGCGGAACAGTTCTTCAAGAACGCCGCGGACCCCGACAGCCCCCTGAGCCCGTTCTCCGACGAGTCGCGCGGTGCCCGCGACGGCTCGATCGCCATCCAGCGCCGGGTGCTGGCAGGGGCCGAGATCAAAGCCGATCCGGAACTCGCGGATATGCTGCCGCAATTGCTGTGGCTGTACCACATGGGCCTGGTTCTGTACTGGGTCTTCGACCGCTCCCCCGGATGCATCCGCAGCCGCCGCCTCGTGGAACGTACGGCCCCGCTGGTCGCCCGCGCGGTGGCGCTCTCCCGCTACCGGGTGCTGCGGCCGCTGGTCCGCGAGGTCCGGGACGTGCTGTCCGAGTTCCTCCCCGCCGCTGCCGGGGTGGCGGGGGCCCGTAAACGGATATAGCGCCGTATCGGGGAGGCGGGACCGCCCGTTCGGCGCAGGAGCGGCCGTGCGTGCAGTGCCGGTGATCGCGTTCTTCAGCTGCGCGGGGACGTTACCTTTGCCACACGCCCCAGGCTCGGGTGAGCGCTGCCGGGCGGACACGGGGCGCGGGAGACGACGGAGGATGCCGTGGACGACCCGGGGAGCCCCCGCAGACTGACGCTCGCAGAGACCGACGCCCTCGCGGCCGAGGCCCACGCCGGGCAGACGGACAGGATCGGAGTGCCGTACGTCGAGCATGTACGCGCCGTGGCCCACGGTCTGGCCCCGGTCGGCGACCGCCTGGCGCAGGCGGGGCTGCTGCACGACATCGTCGAGGACACGGAGTGGACGCTCGAGGGGCTGCGGGCGGCAGGTGTACCCGCGGACGTCGTGGCGCTGGTCGACGCGGTGACCAAGAGACCGGGTGTGCCGTACACGGACATGATCCGCGCCATCGCGGCCGACGAGGACGCCGCCCTCGTCAAGATCGCCGACAACGCGCACAACTCCCACCCGGACCGGCAGGCCGCCCTCCCGGAGGAGCAGCGTGCCCGCCTGGCCGCGAAGTACCGGGACGCGCGCGCGGTGTTGTGGCCCGCGGTGGACCGGACGCTGCTGGAGACAGTGGTCCACCGGATCAACCCGGCCCTGCTGGACGGGTCTCTCTGAACTCGGTTCGGGGCCGGTCGGGCCGGTCAGATCCTGTCGAGCCGGTCAGATCCTGTCGGGCCGGTCAGGACTGGGCTGAAGCGAGAGTGACGACAGTGATGTCGGACTCCGCACCCACCCGTACCGGCGGGCCCCAGGCGCCGGCGCCGCGCGTGACGTAGAGCTGGGTGTCGCCGTAACGCTCCAGGCCCGCGACCGTCGGATTGGCCAGCGCGGCGACATGGTTGCCGGGCCAGAGCTGGCCGCCGTGGCTGTGTCCGGAGAGCTGGAGGTCCACGCCGTGCCGCGCAGCGTCGTGGATCATCACCGGCTGATGTGCGAGGAGTACGGAGGCGCGGGCAGGGTCCCGGTCACCCAGCGCCCGCTCGTAGTCCGGGCCGAGGGCAGGATCCTGCTTCTCGGCGGAGATGTCGTTGACCCCGGCGAGATCGAAGCCGGGCAGCTCCACGCGCGCGTTCTCCAGGGGGTGGACTCCGAGTTCACGTAGCTGTTCGACCCATTCCGCCGCGCCGGAGTAGTACTCGTGATTGCCGGTGACGAAGTACGACCCGTGCCGCGAGCGGAGCCGGGAGAGCGGCACGGCAGCGGGACCCAGGTCTTCGACGCTGCCGTCGACCAGGTCGCCGACGATCGCGACCAGGTCGGGCCGGGTGCGGTTGATCGCGTGCACGATCCGCTCGGTGTGGGCACGGCCCAGGATCGCGCCGAGGTGGATATCGCTGACGACGGCGATCCGGTAGCCGTCCGCGGCTCGCGGCAACTTGGCGAGCGGCACGGTGACGCGCTTGAGGCCCGGCCCGTCCAGCACGCCGTACGCCCCGTACCCGACGGTCCCGGCGGCGACGGCAGAAGCGGCGACGGCAACGGTGCGGGCCACGAACAGCCTCCGGCCGAGGACCGCTTCGGTCTCCTGCCCGGCGGCACCGGCTGCGGCTCCGGCGACGGCCGGCGTCGCAGAGGTGGTCGGCAGCGCAGGAGGAGTCGGCAGCGCAGTGGGAGTCGGCGCGGCGGCAGCGTTCCGGCCCGTGGCGGTCGGCACCGTACCGGCGGCAGCGAGGGTTCCGGAGGCGGGTGCGGGACCGGGCTGCGCCTCCGCCGCGGCGGCTGCGACCGGGGACAGTACGGGCCCGGCACCGGACGCGTCATCGGACGGAGCCGGCCGGGAAGCCCTTGTCGCGGCGGCGGACCCGGCGGCTGCCCTGCCGGCGGCTCTGGCCTCGAGCCACCGGCGGAGCAGGGGCCGCACGGCCTCTCCTGCCAGCAGCGCCAGCGTCAGATAGAGAACCAATGCCAGCCACAGATAGCCGGGCCAGGCGAAGATCTGTTCGACGATGAACGGTGCCCCGGCGCGGCCGCTCACGAGCGCGCCCAGCGTGGTCAAGGGCAGCGCGACGGCTGCGATCGTGCCGGCGCGCCGGCCCCACCCGCCCGCCGTCGTCGTATCACGTACGAGCCGCCGCCACAGATAGCGGTGCACACCGGCCAGCAGCCCGAGGACCGCCACCGCGACGAGCACAAAGACCACTGCCTCGACCACCCGTCCGCTACCCGGCCGACCCGGAACCGGCGTCGGCGCCCGCCCCGGCGTCGGCGCCCGCACTCGTCCTCACGCCCGCACCCGCGCCGGCACCCGTATCAGCGCCCGACTCGCGGCGCAGCGCCCGTACGCCCCGCAACCCGATCACGCCGATCGCCGTCCCCAGAAGAAAGGACGCCACCGCGAGCAGCAGATGAACCCAGAAGTACGCAGTCGGGTCACCCGCATCATCGAACGCGAGTCCGCTGCCGTCCTTCCAGAGATTCTTGACGAAAGTGACCCAGATGAACCAGCTCCACACCCCGAAGGCGAGCAGAAACCAGGACACGGGACGGGAGAGCTTCATACGCTCCAGTATCCCCGCAGAGTCCGGGCGACCGCCGCTGGGGTGTTCCGCGGCGCCGCTTCCGTACTGCGGTGCGGTGTTGCCGCCCTCCGCCCTGTACGTTCGCCAGGTGCCCGCATTCCTTGCCGCTGCCTCAGGTGTCCTGTCCCTACTGCCGCGCCGCGGTGTCGCGTTGACCGTCGCGTCCGCGGCCCTGCTGCCCGCTCTCACCGCCGCGCCCGCGCTCGCCGCCGTCCGGGCCGATGAGAAGGAGAAGCAGCCGCGGCCGCCCGCGAAGATGTCCACGGTCGGAGGCGAGCGGCTGGGCCGGGCGGGGACCCAGGTGCAGCTGGCTCCCGGTGCGCCGAAGCTGCCGAAGAAGCTGACCGGGCGTTCGTGGGTGGTGGCCGACGCCGAGTCGGGCGACGTACTGGCGGCGCACAACGCGCACTGGCGGCTTCCGCCCGCCAGCACCCTCAAGATGCTCTTCGCGGACACGGTTCTGCCCAGGATCCCGAAGGACCACAAGCACACGGTCCAGCCGTCCGACCTGGCCGGCATGGGCGAGGGCAGCAGCCTGGTCGGCATCAAGGAGAAGCAGACCTACTCCGTCCACGACCTCTGGCTCGGTGTCTTCCTGCGCTCCGGCAACGACGCGGTGCATGTGCTGTCCGCGCTGAACGGCGGCACGGAGAAGACGGTACGGGACATGCAGCGGCACGCGATCGAGCTGAACGCGCAGGACACGCATGTGGTCTCGCCGGACGGCTACGACGCCAAGGGCCAGTTCAGCAGCGCGTACGATCTGACGCTCTTCGCCCGCTCCGGGATGCAGAAGCCGGACTTCCGCGCGTACTGCGCGACGGCCACCGCGAAGTTCCCCGGGGAAGTGAAGAAGAGCAAGAAGGGGAAGACTAAGCAGGAGACGTTCGCGATCCAGAACACCAACCGGCTGCTGACCGGGGACTTCGGCCTCGACCCGTACAAGGGCATCGCGGGCGTCAAGAACGGCTACACCTCGCACGCCGGTTCGACCTTCACCGGAGTCGCGCAGCGCGGCGACCGGGTCCTGCTGGTGACCGTCATGAACCCGTCGGACGGGGAGCACAACGAGGTCTACAAGGAGACGGCGGCGCTGTTCGACTGGGGCTTCAAGGCCGCGGGCAAGGCCGAACCGGTCGGCAGGCTCGTCCCGCCGAAGGGCGCCGGGGACGAGCTGTCCACCGGCGGCCAGGGCAAGGGCCGCGGCCACGCGAAGGCCTCGGTCGCGGCGTCCGATCGGAACTCGGGCGGGGTGTGGGCCGCCGCCGGCATCACGGGCGGGGCTTTGGCGGCGCTGGGCGCTGCGGCGCTGCTGGTGCACCGCCGTTGGCCGCTGCCGGAGCTGGTGCGTCGCCGTTCGAAGGACTGACCTCGGGACCTGTCCCGGCGCTGGCCTCAGGAGAGGCCTCGGAGCCGCCGTGCTGCGTCGCGGTCCACGCGGCGCAGTACAGCAGTAGCTTGGCCATGAAGTTGATCCATAGCATGAGGGCGATCGGCACACCGAAGGCGCCGTACATGTTCCTC
This sequence comes from Streptomyces sp. NPDC004647, assembly GCF_040609575.1. Taxonomy (NCBI): domain Bacteria; kingdom Bacillati; phylum Actinomycetota; class Actinomycetes; order Kitasatosporales; family Streptomycetaceae; genus Streptomyces; species Streptomyces sp. NPDC004647. The sequence goes on from NZ_JBEXKU010000015.1 coordinate 67,477, forward strand.
GCGGCGACGCCCTGCAGATAGCCGCTGAGCAGGAACTTCAGCAGTTCGAAGCCGACCGCGCCGAGCAGCCCGGCGACGACGACCGCGCGGCGGCCGGGGTGCACGTGCGGCAGCCGGGTGAGCAGATAGGCGAGCAGCAGGAAGTCGGCCAGGACGGAGAGGGCCACACTCGCGAGGAAGAGCAGCGCCCGGCCCGGGCCGCCCTCGGCGATACCGATCCTGTCGGCGACCCAGCCGAGGGCGCTGCCGGCGAAGACCGAACCGCCCATGGCGACGAGGCCGACCGCACCGAGCCCGAACAGCACCCCGGCGTCATTGACCTTGAGCAGCAGCGGGTTGCCGGGGTCCTCCTCCTTCCGCCACACGGCACGCAGACACTCGCGCAAGGAGCCGACCCAGCTGACACCCGTGATGATCAGCAGCACACCCGCGATGACCCCGATGGTGCCGGCGTTGGCGACGAGGCCGTCGATGTCGAGCTGGTCGGAGATGCCGGGGACCTGGTCGGCGAGCTTGTCCTTGAGCTGCCGCAACTGATGGTCGCTGAGCAGGGCGGCGCCGATCGCGGCGCCGACGGTGATCAGCGGGAAGAGGGCGACGAAACTGGTGAAGGTGATGGCGGCGGCGAGGCGCGTCCAGTGCTCCTCGTCCAACCGCTCGTACGCCCTCCAGGCGTGAGTGCGCATCAGTCGTACGATCTGCGGCCCGATCACGGGCAGTTTGGTCAGCCACTCCATGGCGGACGCCTACCCTGCATCGGCCTTCGCGCGCCCCCGTCCCGCGCGAAACGCTGTCTGACTCATCTCCAATCACCCTTTCTGGTGAGTAAGGTGATGAATTTAACAATTCTGGTCATTCACGGCTATACGGTCGCGGCCATGCCCGCTGTCTCTTCCTCCGCCGCCGGCCACGACCGGATCCGTTCGATCGACGCCGAGCAGGGGGAGGCCGTCTGCGGCGGAGGCGTGAGCCTGCGCCACTTGATGGAGGTGCTGCTGCCGCTCGGCTGGTTCGTACCGGTCGTCCCCGGGAGCGGCGCCATGACGGTCGGCGGGGCGATCGAGGCCGACCTGCACGGCAGGAACCACCACATGGACGGGAGCTTCACCCGGCATGTGCGGTCCATGGAGCTGCTCACGCCGGACGGCGCCGTCCGGACGCTGACCCCCGAGGGCACCCCCGACCTTTTCCGTGCCACGTCGGGCGGCATGGGCCTGACCGGTGTCGTACGGTCCGCGACCGTACGGCTGCTGCCCGTGGAGACCTCGCTGGTGTCCGTGGACACCGAGCGGGCCAAAGACCTCGACGACCTGATGGGACGGCTGACGGCGGCCGACCACCGCTACCGCTACTCCGTCGCGTGGATCGACCTGCTCGCCCGCGGTACGGCGACGGGGCGCGCTGTGCTGACCCGGGGGGCGCACGCACCGCTCGACGCGCTGCCTGCCCGCTCCCGCCGCGCGCCGCTCGCCTTCCGGCCCGGCAGGCTTCCCGCCCGCCCCCGGTTCGCACCGCACGGACTGCTCGGCCGGACGGCGGCCGGACGGACGGCAGTCGGCATTTTCAACGAGCTCTGGTACCGCAAGGCACCGCGCAGCCGCACCGGCGAGCTGCGCAGAATCCGGTCCTTCTTCCACCCGCTCGACGGTGTCCCGCAGTGGAACCGGATCTACGGGCGGGCGGGCTTCGTGAGGTACCGGCTGGTGGTCGGCTACGACGAGGACGACGCGTTGCGCCGGATCATCCGCCGGGTTTCGCGCCGTGGGTGCCCGGCGGTGCTGGCCGTACTGAAACGGTTCGGTACCGGCGACCCCGGCTGGCTGTCGTTCCCGATGGCAGGCTGGGCCCTGACCCTGGACATCCCGTCGAACCTGCCCGGACTCGACGAGTTCCTCGACGGGCTCGGCGAGGAGGTGGCGGGCGCGGGCGGTCGGATCTGCGTGTCCGAGGACTTCCGGCTGCGGCCCGAGTTGCTGGGGGCCATGTATCCGCGGCTGGCGGAGTTCCGTGCGCTGCGCGCCGAACTGGACCCGGGCGGGGTCCTCGCACCGGATCTTGCCCGTCGGCTCGGTCTGTAGCACCGGGGGCTGCGAGGGTGGAGGCGAGCCTCGAGGGCGTCCGCCGCACCGGGCCGGCCGCTCCCGCGGCGGGGCCGGGCGTGGGCGGGCGGCAGCGGGTCAGGTCAGGGGCGCAGGGAGTGCGTGGCGGGCGCGTCCACCGGGGCGGTCGTCTGCGCGGGCACGCCGGGTCCCGGAAGACCCTCACCGAAAGGGTAGTCGTGCAGCTTGCGCCAGCTGCCGTCCTCGCTCTGCTCGTGCAGCGCGAACCCGGTGGCGGTCCAGCAGGCCATGTAGTCGGCCAGCGCCTCGAACGCGCGGTCCATGGACTCCTCGGCGATGCCGTGCGCGACGGTCACATGGGGGTGGTACGGGAACTGCAGTTCGCGCTGCACGGGTCCGGAGCGGACCTGCTCCTGGAGGGCGGTGCACTCGGGGATGCCCTCGGCGACCCTGACGTAGACGACCGGGGAGAGCGGGCGGAAGGTGCCGGTGCCCTCCAGCCGCATCCGGAAGCACCGTCCGTCAGCGGCGACCCCCGCGAGGTGGCGGCGGAAGGCGGGGAGCGCTGAAGCGTCCACCTCTGTGGGCGGGAGCAGGGTGACGTGCGTGGGGATGCTGCGCGCGGCTGCGTCCCCGAAGCCCATGCGCCGCTCCTGGAGCGTGCTGCCGTATGGCTCCGGGACCGCGATCGAAACGCCGAGCGTTACGGTCCCCACTTCGTTCTCCTCTGCTCGTCATACCGCTGCCGTCTGGCGCCGGTCCTCGTGCTGTCGATTCTCGTTCGTACCGCTCTTCTCGTTCGTACCGCTCTCGTGCTGCTCGTGTGCTGCTCTCGTGCTGCCGGTGCGCTCATGCCAGTGTGGCGGGTGCGCCACCCGGTGGCGAGCGTCCACGGGTTTCTCCGCGCGGAGGCCGGAACCCTGGCCTCGCGACCGGCTCGCGCGCGGGCCCGTCTCAGTGCTTGGCCGGGAGGAAACCCACCTTGTCGTAGGCCTGGGCGAGGGTCTCGGCGGCGACTGAACGGGCCTTCTCCGCGCCCTTGGCCAGGATCGAGTCCAGCGTCTCGGGGTCGTCCAGATATTCCCGCGTGCGGGTCCGGAACGGGGTCACCCACTCGACCATGACCTCGGCCAGGTCGGTCTTGAGCGCACCGTAGCCCTTGCCCACGTACTTCTGTTCGAGCTCCGCGATACCCGTGCCGGTGAGGGTCGAGTAGATCGTGAGGAGATTGCTCACGCCGGGCTTCTCGGCCTCGTCGAAGCGGATTTCGGTGCCTGTGTCGGTCACGGCGCTCTTGATCTTCTTGGCCGACGCCTTGGGCTCGTCGAGGAGGTTGATGATCCCCTTCGGCGCGGACGCCGACTTGCTCATCTTGATCGTCGGATCCTGGAGATCGAAGATCTTGGCCGTCTCCCTGACGATGTACGGCTCGGGGATGGTGAAGGTGTGGCCGAACCGGCCGTTGAAACGCTCGGCGAGGTCGCGGGTCAGCTCGATGTGCTGACGCTGGTCCTCTCCGACGGGGACGGAGTTGGCCTGGTAGAGCAGGATGTCGGCGATCTGCAGGATCGGGTACGTGAAGAGGCCGACGGTGGTCCGGTCGGAGCCCTGCTTCGACGACTTGTCCTTGAACTGCGTCATACGGGAGGCCTCGCCGAAGCCGGTGAGGCAGTTCATCACCCAGCCGAGCTGTGCGTGCTCGGGCACATGGCTCTGGACGAAGAGCGTGCAGCGCTCGGGATCCAGCCCGGCACCGAGGAGCTGGGCGGCGGCGAGGCGGGTGTTGGCCCGCAGTTCGGCCGGGTCCTGCGGCACGGTGATCGCATGCAGGTCCACCACCATGTAGAACGCGTCGTGGGTCTCCTGCAGCGCCACCCACTGCCGAACCGCACCCAGGTAGTTCCCCAGGTGGAACGAGCCTGCGGTGGGCTGGATGCCGGAGAGTACACGCGGACGATCAAAGGCCATGCCGCCCATTCTCTCAGGTGCGGAACCGATCCCCGGTCTCCGGTGTAAGAAGAGTGTGAGGACGCGGGAGGGGGGCCGCATCGTTAGAGACGGGGGAGCTACGGGCAGCCTCTGCGCCGACGGTGGCGTGGAGACACGGGCGGGCGAAGCCGCGTTGATCGCGCGGGTGCTCGGCGGGGAGCGCGAGGCGTACGCGGAGCTGGTGCGGGCGCACACCCAGATCGCGCACCGTACCGCGGTCCTGCTGGGAGCTGGTGCGGACGCCGAGGACGTGGTGCAGACGGCCTTTCTCAAGGCGTACCAGTCGCTGGGGCGCTTCCGGGCCGAGGCGTCGTTCCGGCCGTGGCTGCTGCGGATCGTCGCCAATGAGACGAAGAACACAGTGCGGTCGGTGCACCGGCTGCGTACGGCGGTGGAGCGGGAAGCGGCGCTGGTGGAGGCCGAGCCGGTGATACCGGAATCGGCCGATCCGGCAGCCGCCGCGGTGGCGGACGAGCGTCGGCGCCGGCTGCTGGCGGCACTGGACGAGCTGAGCGATGAACACCGGCAGGTGGTCACCTACCGCTATCTGCTGGATCTGGACGAGGCCGAGACGGCGCAGGCGCTGGGCCGGCCGCGCGGCACGGTGAAGTCGCGGCTGAACCGTGCGCTCCGACATCTGGAGCGGCTGCTCGGGCCGGACAAGGTGGAGGCCTCGGCGCGAAGAGGAGGGAGGTGACGGGCATGGGTGACCGGGATACGAACGGCCGACGGCCGGACGAGCTGCGGAGCGAGCTGCGGGCACTGGGACGGGAGCTGCGGATACCGCCGGTGGACACCGAGACGGCGGTGGAGCGGGTACTCGCCGGGCTGGTCGGCGCTCCGGTGCCGGTGCCGGTGCCGGAACCGGAACCGGAACCGGAACACCGACCGGAACCGGAGCGCGCGCCGCCCGGGAGAGGCGCGCGGCTGCGGGGCCGGGTGCTGCTGCGGGGCCGGATGCTGCGGCGGCGCTGGGCGCGGAAGTGGCGGCGGTTGCTGAGCCGTCAGGTCTCTAGGCCGTCGGGAGTCCCGGTGCCGGGTACGCGCTCATCAGGTCGGCGACCTCGGCGCGGATGGCGGTGAGAGCGTCCTCGTCACCCGCGCGGGCAGCGGTCACACCGCGGTCGATCCAATGCGCGACGAGCGGCATGTGCTCGGCGCCGAGGCCTCGTGAGGTCAGGGAGGGGGTACCGATGCGGATGCCGGACGGGTCGAACGGCTTGCGCGGGTCGTAGGGCACGGTGTTGTAGTTCACCACGATGCCGGCCCGGTCCAGAGCCTTCGCGGCCACCTTTCCCGGCACCTCCTTGGTGGTGAGGTCCATCAGGATCAGATGGTTGTCCGTGCCTCCCGAGACGAGATCGAAGCCGTGCTCCAGCAGTGCCCCGGCGAGGGCCTTGGCGTTGGCCACCACGGCGTGCGCGTAGTGACGGAAGGAGGGCTGGGCCGCTTCGTGCAGAGCGACCGCGATGGCGGCGGTGGTGTGGTTGTGCGGGCCCCCCTGCAGGCCGGGGAAGACCGCTTTGTCGAGAGGCTTGGCATGGGACTCACGGGACAGCAGCATCGCGCCGCGCGGGCCCCGCAGGGTCTTGTGGGTGGTGGTGGCGACGACGTCGGCGTGCGGGAACGGCGAGGGGTGCGCGCCGCCCGCGATCAGGCCGGCGATATGGGCGATGTCGGCGACGAGGACCGCGTCCACCTCGCGGGCGATCTCCGCGAACGCGGCGAAGTCGATGGTGCGGGGCACAGCGGTACCGCCACAAAAGATGATCTTCGGGCGTTCCTTGCGGGCCAGTTCCCGCACCTCGTCGAAGTCGACGAGGCCGCCCCCTTCCGATGCCGTAGCCGGCCGCACGCCGTACTGGACACCGCGGAACCAGGTGCCCGTGGCGGAGACGCCCCAGCCGTGGGTGAGGTGGCCGCCCATCGGCAGCGCCATGCCCATCACGGTGTCGCCCGGCTCGGCGAACGCCAGATATACGGCGAGGTTGGCGGGCGAACCCGAGTACGGCTGGACGTTCGCATGCTCGGCCCCGAAGACCGCCTTCGCCCGGTCGACGGCCAGGGTCTCGACTCGGTCGATGTTCTGCTGGCCTTCGTAGTAGCGGCGGCCGGGGTAGCCCTCGCTGTACTTGTTGGTCAGGACGGTGCCGGTGGCTTCGAGCACAGCCTGAGAAACATAGTTCTCGCTGGGGATCATCCGCAGCGTGTCGGCCTGGAGCTGCTCCTCAGCGGCGACCAGCGCAGCCAGTTCGGGGTCCTCGGCCGAGAGGGCGGGATGCGACAGAGAAACGGTCATGGGGTCCTCCGGGGTCGATCCGAATGTCGGTTCACGAACCCGGGGTGCCCAGGCGGGCGGCACCTCGTGGCGGCGATGGCCACACACTGCTCCCTCGTGGTTGTTTCCACGCGCTGCGCTCCGCCTCGCTCTCTCGAGCCCTGGGGAGCAAAGCCGCCAGTCGCAATGTGCCCGCACAGTCTATTGCCTGTGGCGTACTGGAGCAGTTCCGGAAGGTTTCTTCGCAATCCACCCGAGCGACGATAGAAATGAGCACCAACCCGCAGCTACACCGAACGGAGCATCCCGTGACGACTACGGAAAGCAGCATCGCCGCAGCCGAGGCGCACAGCGCGCACAACTACCACCCGCTGCCGGTCGTCGTCGCGTCCGCAGAGGGCGCCTGGATGACGGATATCGAGGGACGACGCTTCCTGGACATGCTCGCCGGATACTCCGCGCTCAACTTCGGCCACGGCAACCGGCGGCTGATCGATGCCGCCAAGGCCCAGCTGGAACGGGTGACCCTCACCTCCCGGGCCTTCCACCACGACCGGTTCGCCGACTTCTGCTGTCAGCTCGCCGAGCTGTGCGGCATGGAGATGGTGCTGCCCATGAACACCGGCGCCGAGGCCGTCGAAACAGCGGTCAAGACCGCCCGCAAGTGGGGCTACCGGGTCAAGGGCGTCCCCGACGGCCAGGCGAAGATCGTCGTTGCCCGTAACAACTTCCACGGCCGGACGACCACCATCGTCAGCTTCTCGACCGACGCCGAGGCCCGAGCGGACTACGGTCCGTACACGCCGGGCTTCGAGATCGTGCCGTACGGGGACCTGACGGCGCTCGACGCGGCGGTCACCGACAACACCGTCGCCGTACTGCTGGAGCCCATTCAGGGCGAGGCCGGGGTCCTGGTGCCGCCGACCGGCTATCTGGCGGGCGTCCGGGAGATGACCCGGGAGCGGAATGTGCTCTTCATCGCGGACGAGATCCAGTCCGGGCTGGGCCGGACCGGCCGGACCTTCGCCTGCGAACACGAGGGTGTCGTCCCCGACATGTACATCCTGGGCAAGGCCCTGGGCGGCGGTGTCGTGCCGGTCTCGGCGGTCGTGTCGTCCACGGGGGTACTGGGCGTCCACCGCCCCGGCGAGCACGGCTCCACCTTCGGTGGCAACCCGCTGGCCTGCGCGGTCGCCCTCGAGGTGATCGCCATGCTGCGTACCGGCGAATTCCAGCAGCGTGCCACCGAGTTGGGCGACCATCTGCACGCCGAGCTGAATCTGCTGATCGGCGGCGGCGCTGTGGAGGCGGTCCGTGGCCGCGGACTCTGGGCCGGGGTGGACATCGCCCCGAGCCATGGCACGGGCCGGCAGATCTCCGAGAAGCTGATGGACCAGGGCGTACTGGTGAAGGACACCCACGGCAGCACGATCCGGATCGCACCGCCGCTGGTCATCAGCAAGGAAGACCTGGACTGGGGCCTCGACCGGCTGAGGGCGGTACTCCAGAGCTGAGCACACAGCGGCACGGCAGTACGGCCTGACGGGCAGGTCGGCAGTACGGCCTGACGGCATTACGCATTGGCAGTAAGGCGGCACCGGTACGGGCCGCGGGCGCGAGGGCCTGGCCCGTACCAAGGGGGCTGCGCAGCTTTCCGGCCGCGCGGCCCCGCCGTCCGGCGTCAGTCGGACTCGCGCCGGTCGAACGACTCCGTGTCCACGATCAGTTTCTGCGGGAAGGCCGACGCGACGGTGTCCCACCGGATGAATGTGAAGTTGGTGCCCTCGCGGCCGACATCCGTCGGAGTCGCCTCTCCGTCATGGGCGACCAGGAGACCCTTCGGGAAGGCCCTCCCCAGCGGGACGTTGAGAACCGTCGACCCGTCGGAGTGCTCCACCCCGTCGGTGGCCGGGCCGTCGGTGGCCGGGCCGTCCGTGACGGCGAACGACCCGAGGTAGGGATCGCGGCCACCGCGCGCGTAGGCGGCGAAGGTGTGGTCGCCCTGGCTGGACGCCGGCACGTAGCCCGTGCCGTCACCCGCGTGGCGGACGGTGAACGCCCTCCGCGTCGGCGCCCAGGCCGCCGTGGCCGGGGTCGTTCGCCGTGTCGGGCACGCACTCCGCATCCTCGTACGTCCACGGCACCCCGTACTCGCGCACCTTGTCGAAGAGCCGAGGGCGGTCGAACTCCTCGTCGTCGAGGTCGATCCGCGACAGGCCCACGTTCCTCCTGAGCCGCGTAGAGCACTCGCTCCTCTCACTCCGGCTCGCTCCCGCGACCGGCTCAGAGGATGACGTGCGGGATGAAGCGCGCGTACTCGTCCGTGATCAGACCCGACGACTCGCGGATACCGAGCCCGGCCGCCTCGTCCTCGACCACCCATGCGCCGAGCACCACCCGGTTGCCGTCGAAGTCGGGCAGCGGCGCCAGCCCCTGGTAACAGCAGGCCTCATCACGCACTTCGGGCACCGAGCGCGGCTGATGCACGGTGACGCCCGCGCCCTCCCGCCCCAGCAGCGGCTTGGCCACGTACCCCGAGGTCTCGGCCAGTTCCCGCGGCCCGTCCAGATACGCGGGCAACAGATGGGGATGCCCCGGGTACAGCTCCCACACCACGGCCATCAGCGCCTTGTTGGACAGCAGCATCTTCCAGGCGGGCTCGATCCACAGCGTGCTGCCGGTGCCACCGCCATTGTCGAGAGTGTCCAGGACGTGTGGACCGAACCTGTCCGTGGCCAGCCACTCCCACGGATACAGCTTGAAGCAGCTGCGGATGAAGCGGAGCCGCGTGTCGACGAACCGGCCCGAGAGCCCGTCCCAGCCGATGTCCTCCATGGAGATCGCTTCGGTCTCCAGACCCGCCTGACCTGCCGTCTCCCGGAGGTACGCCACGGTCATCAGGTCTTCGCCGAGCTCGTCCCCGGCAGAGTGCGCGAAGTGCACGGGCGCGCCGGGCGGCAGCAGCGCGGCCTGTCGCTTCCAGGCCTCGACGAGCCGCTCATGCAGGGAGTTCCACTGGTCGGCGCCCGGAAAGCGCTCCTCCATCCAGAACCACTGCGGGCCGGCGGCCTCCACGAGCGAGGTGGGCGTATCGGCGTTGTACTCCAGCATCTTGGCCGGGCCCTCGCCGTCGTAGCGCAGGTCGAACCGTCCGTAGATGCTGGGCTGTTCGGCCCGCCGCCGCCAGGACTCGGCGATCAGGGCCGCGAGCCGCGGGTCCTGGATTCCGAGGTCGGCGAAGCGGCCGGTGTCGACGATGTGCGCCGCTGCCGCCAGGCACATGTGGTGCAGTTCCTCGACGACTTCCTCGAGCGCCTCGACTTCGGGCAGCGAGAACTCGTAGTACGCGCTCTCGTCCCAGTAGGGGCGCAGCGAGTCGTCGGGAAAGCGGGTCAGCGGATAGATGAGGCCCTGCTCCTCGACCGTGGACTGCCAGTCGGGGCGCGGGGTGATGGTGTGCCGGCGCATGAGGGGTGATCAGCCGCCGCCGGTGCCGGAGCTGCCGAACCCGTCCCGGTCCACCGAGGAGGAGCCGGACGAGCCGCCCGACGAGCCGCTCGAGCTCTTCTTGAAGTGGCCGTCCGAGGCCCAGCCGTCGCCGACCTCCGCGTCGTAGTACCAGGCGGAGTCGCGTCGGGAGGCGCTCTTGGCGGAGGTCGAGCCGGCGCACTGCTTGTTGTCGACGACCCGGTACCCCTTCAGATAGTTGTAACTGTCGCGGTCCACGCACCGCTTGTCGGGGTCCGAGCCGCATGCGGTGAGGGCCGCGGCGAGCGCGCCCATGCCACCGAGGATCACCGCGCCGGACCGCATCCGGCGTCGTATTTCTGCCATCTGTCTTCGCCCCCGTCGTGTTCATGCCTACTGAGCAAGATCAGCGTAGGGGTAGCGCTGCTGCGCGCCGCCGCGGGGTCTGCAGTCCTCCGAGGTCGCCTGCGGGCCTCCGGGTCGCCTGCGGGCCTCCGGGGTGTCTCGGCCTGGTCAGTTCGCCGCCGCGTAGAGCCCCACGCCCAGCCCGGCGCCGATCACCAGACCTGCCACCAGGCCGATCAGGAGGATGGTGCTCACGAGGGTCCAAGCGTCTCTCTTCGCTCCCTCGACGGCCGCTCTGCGGACCGTCAGTGGATCCACCCTGTAGGCGGCTGTGACGCCTTCCCGCAGAGACCTCGTCATTCGACGGATCCGGCGGAGTGTTCTGTTCTGTCTGCCGGCGAGCTCCGACGTGGTCAGGGAGGGCGAGAGTACGCATCGCCCGATGTCGACGAGACGGTCCCAGACCTTCATCCAGGAAGGCATGGGATCGCGGTCGGCCGGCCTGCCGGATTTTTCGAGGAGCTCCAGTACGGCGCCGGTGACACCTTTCAATGTCTCCTTGGCAGCGGAGTTCCCCGCATAGAAATCCTTCAGCAGCTTGCTGTCGCTCTTCTTCAGCTCCTTGAGGTTTCCCTCCATCCAGCCACGGGCGGATTCTTCCGACGGCCGCTCCTGCGGACTCGGTCCCGGAGCCTCCGCTTCGAGGATCGCGGCGTGGAGTGCGGCCTCCTCACGTCTGCGCTCCTGATCACTCATACCGGGGAGCAGATGCAGCAGATGGTGCGCGGCGTCGAGACGCCCCCAAGCGAAGTCGGACCTGCGCCAGTCGGCGTTGACGAACGCTCCGAAGTGCTGGAGCCGGATACCGTACAGCTTGCGGTCGCCCAGATCGTGGAATCGGTCCTCGTCGAACAGCGGGCTGATCTTGTCAGGGCCGAGCCGTAGGAACTGGAAGTCCGGCGCCAGCGGCTCGACGATTTTCGAGGGCGGCTCGTACACGCGGGTGACCACCTCAACTGCCAGGCAGGACGCCACCACTCTGTCCGCGTTCCATTTCCGCCGGCCGTCCACCTGCCTCATGGCGCGCACATGGGCCTTGCTCGCCTTCTCGATGAGCGCGTTCACCTCTTCCGGGATGTTCATGTCGTCGAACACCCGCTGATACAGCCTCGCAGCCCCCTCGTCCGCGATGTCGTCTCCACCGGCGTGCATCCCGAGCTCGGCCTCGACAGCGTCCAGCATTGCCAGTACTTGATGCAGATAACCGTTGACCTGCTGCGCGCCCTGGATCAGAGCGCGCCGTTTCTTCGGATCGTGCTCCTCAGGTTCACCGGGAAGCAGTGGCTGGTGAAGGTGTCCGAGCAGACACTGCAGAACGCGCTCCGCCGCGACGAGACCCCAGCGCCAGCCCTCCTTGCGCGGGCCGCGGATCTCCCTGGGATCCAAGCGCGGAACCCAGTTGGGGGCAGGAAGTCCGCTGTCGGCCCTCCGGCCCCTGCCGAGGACGTCATCGATCCAGCTGCCATCCGGCTCCGGCATGACGGACAGCCCGCTCACCGCGCCGGATGCGGCGATGCGCTTTCGGGCGTGATGGAGGACGGCAACGGCACGATTGCGCCGGTACTCGCCGAGCAGTTCCTTCGCCACTTTCTGAATGCGCTCGTCGAGCTCACGGTCTTCGGTAGTCCTCGCGAAGAGTTCCAGCGCCTTGTCCCGGATGCTGCCCCCCAAGAGATCGGCCAAGGCCTCCGCGCCGGATCGGAAATTGGACTCCTGTGGATATCGAAGTGCATTGACACCGCATTTGTACCATTGGATCTCATCGCAGGACAGATCCTTGGTGTCCTCGCGCTCGGCCCGGCCGCCGGAGGGGACGACATAGACGACAACGCGCCGGACGGGACTCTCCATCTTGCGTCTGGTAATGGCATCGAGGACCGGCCCGAAGGGCGCGTTGTTGAGCACCCCGCCGTCGATGACACAGCTGGCGGGGAATCCGAGCTCCGGGGCGGGATCCCGACGGAACTTCACCAGTGGCCGCTCGTTGACCGGCGGGAATGCGACCGGAAAGCCGGCGGTGGCTCGAGCGACCTGGACGAGTTCCGGATTCCTGGCCATCGCGAAGTCGGCGTGATTCTCCAGCCCGAATCCCCAGGTTCGACAGTCCCCTTTCGTGAAGATCACCCGCTCGCCGTGCTGAAATTGATACAGCCGGCGGTGGTCCGGTACATCGAAATCCGCCCCGAAGCCGTCCCTGAATTGCCGACTTCGCCCGTCGAGAGCTGTCGCCGTCACAAAGAGCGTGACCGACTGCTGGGTGCATCCGGCGCATTCATCGATACGCCCGAGGGCATCATTGATCTTCTGCTCGAAGGACTCGCCGCTGAGCACACTCGTCTTCGAGAGGGGTTTGATGAGCTTGTCCAGGGCGGCGGATTCCTCCCATACCTGACGGAGGTTGGGCAGGGCCGAGCCGCGGGCGAGCGCCGTGGCGAGCAGCAGACCGTTCAGACCGCCCGCGGACGTACCGGACACGATGTCGATCGACACCCGGGTACCGGCCTTTCGGGCCAGTCTCGCCCAAATCTTGAACACCGGCAGATCCGCCTCGTCCGGAACGGCATTTTCCACATTCCCGCTGGACGCGCGCCGGAGCAGGTCCAGTTCGTGTGTGACGCCGCCCATCCACACGGCGAGGCTGACCCCGCCGTTCAGGACGAGAGCGAGCCGGGTTTCATGATTCCGGGCGTCATCGTCTACATCCGTCATATGCGCAAATTAGGCCGGGGCGGTATGTGTCGCTGAGCGGGCTCGGCCGTTCGGCGTAAGGCCGGGACACAGCGAATCGCGGCGTCAGCGGCGTCATGGCAGGACCCGGCACAGGGCATCGATGGCGCCTGCGAAAGCGTGGTCGGGTGGGGTGCCGTAGCCGACCACGAGGCCGTCGGAGCCTCCGGCGCCGGCCAGGCCGTCATCCATGCCGCCGCCCTCGCCGCCTCCCGAGCCGTCGCCCTTGCCGACGTCCATGCCGTCGCCCATGCCAGGGCCGTCACTGTCGGCCTCCGTCGCGGCGGCGTAGCGGTATCGGCTCAGGCCTTCCAGCGCCAGGCCCTGCCACGCGGCGCCCTGCACCACGGACCGCTCGGTGCCGGGCGGCAGTTCGAGTACGGCGTGCAGACCGGCCGCGATGCCGGTGACACGGATGTGCGGAGCGCGCTCGGCGAGCGCGGCAACGAGCTGATCGCGCCGCCGCCGGTAGCGCAGCCGCATACCGCGCAGATGGCGGTCGTACGCGCCGCAGGTGATGAACTCGGCGAGGGTCAGCTGGTCCAGCGCGCCGATCAGCCGCTCCGCCGCGCTCTTGGCCGCCAGCACCTCGCCGACCAGATGCCCCGGGAGCACCATCCAGCCCAGCCGCAGCGCGGGCGCGAGGCTCTTGCTCGTGGTCCCCAGATGGACGACCCGCTCGGGGTCGAGCCCCTGGAGCGCCCCGACCGGCCGGCGGTCGTAGCGGAACTCCCCGTCGTAGTCGTCCTCCAGCACCAGCCCTCCGGTCCGCCGCGCCCAGTCCACGACGGCCGCGCGGCGGTCCGGCGACAGGGGCATGCCCGTCGGGAAGTGGTGTGCCGGAGTGAGCAGCACGGCGCGTACGTCCCGGGCGGAATCCAACTCCTCGACGCGCGTGCCGTGTTCGTCCTTGCTCAGCGGGACGGTACGCAGCCCGGCCCGGTGAATGAGATCCCAGTGGAAGTCCAGCCCGTAGGAATCGACGGCCACCGCACCCACACCGGTCGCCGAGAGCGCCCTGCTGAGCAGCATCAGCGCCTGGACGAACCCGGCGCAGACGACGATCCGCTCCGGGGCGGCGCGTACGCCGCGGGCGCGCGCAAGGTAGTCGGCGAGCGCGTGGCGGAGCTCGGGGCGGCCGGCGGGGTCCCCGTAGCCGAAGGCGTCGCTGGGCGCGGCTGTCAGGGCACGGCGGGCGGCCGAGAGCCATGCGGCTCGCGGGAACGAGGCGAGATCGGGTGAGCCGGGCATCAGGTCGTGGGCCGGGCGGGAGGAGCTGCGGACGGACACGCCCATACGTGCACGGGAAGGCTGCCCCGGGCTTCTCCCCGAGCGCTGTCCGGAAGGCCCGCCCGAGGACCCCGGTGAGGGACGGCCGCCGGGCGGCTCGTGCGCGGGCTCCTGGAAGACGGCGCGGCGGGCGACGCGGGTGCCCGAGCCCTGCCGGGCGGTGAGCCAGCCCTCGGCGACGAGTTCGCCGTAGGCATCGGCGACGGTGTTGCGGGCCAGCCCCAGGTCGGAGGCGAGGGCGCGGGAGGAAGGCAGCCGGACGCCGGGGGCCAGCCTGCCGGTGCGGACGGCGTCACGCAGGGCGCGCATGAGCGCGTCCCGTACGCCCGTGGTCCCGCCGGCCGGCAGGTGGGGCAGCTCCAGATGCAGATCGGCTCCGGAGGCGGCACCGGATGGCAGCGGGACATCCCGTGGGGCGTCCGGCGTCGAATTGGCCCATGAATCCTCCATGGAAATGGACCATACTCCGACGCCATTTCCCCCGTAGCGTCATCCCCATGACGACGAAGACGACGGAGACGACGAACGCGATGAATTCGACGAAGGCAGCGAACGGGAGCATCCAGCTCCACGGCCCCCGGATGAATCTCCCCCAGCTCGCCCCCGAGGTCTACAAGGCCATGATCGCGCTCGACAGGGCCGCCTCGAAGGGCGTCGATCCGGTTCTCGCCGAGCTGGTGAAGATCCGTGCCTCGCAGCTCAACCACTGCGCCTTCTGCCTGGACATGCACACGAAGGACGCCCGCGCGGCGGGCGAGCGCGAGGACCGTATCTACCTCCTCAGCGCCTGGGAGGAGGCCACCGGCTACTACACGGAGAAGGAGCAGGCCGCGCTCGCTCTCACCGAGGCGGTCACCGTCCTGACCGACGGCTTCGTGCCGGACGAGGTGTACGCGCGGGCGGCCGAGCACTTCGAGCAGGCCGAACTCGCCCAGCTCATCAGCCTGATCCTCGTCATCAACGCGTGGAACCGGATCGCCGTGACGACCCGGTCGGTGCCGGGCTCCTACCAGCCCGGCGGGCACCGGTGACCTCCTGGGCGGAGGCGCTCCGCGCCCTGCACCACGGCCGGGAGCCGGACGGCCCTCTCGTGCTCCCGGGCCCCTGAGCTTTCTGCTCGCGGCGACGGTGACGCGCGGCGGCCCTGTCACCCATCTGCCGTAACCCGTTATCCCCGCACTCGTTTTCGAGACGGGGGCATTTCACCGGATCGCGCATGTGCATGGCGCATCATGGTCGTAGGCCCCCGCAAGGCAGTACGGCACACCAGTACACGCCCAGAGAGAGGGGGCACCCGATATGGGAGGTCTCGCGATGACGGCGCCGCTGCCCGACCACGAGTTGGAAGACCTGCTGCGTACCTACGAGCACCTGGAGGTGCCGGAGGGGCAGCGAGCAGAACTTATCGGGGGGGAGATCGTCATCTCACCGACGCCCGCGAATTTCCACAACTGGATCTACAGCGAGCTGCACTACTTGCTCGGCCAGAGAGCCCGGCCACGTGGCTGGTCGGTCACCAACACCACCACCGTCGTCCTCCCGGCGACCGGTGAGCACTTCATCCCGGACCTGATCGTCTGCGAATCAGCAGCGCTCCGGGACACCGAGGACTGGCGGATCACCGCCGAGGATGTGCTGCTCGCCGCCGAGATCACCTCGCCGTCCACCGCACGGCGCGACCGGACCGCCAAGGTCTGGGGCTACGCCCACTCGCTGCTGCCGGTCTACCTCTTGGTGGATCCGCAGGACGGCGAGGGGAGCACGACCGTGTACGCCAACCCTGACGGCAAGGGCTCGTACCGTGACCAGCACCGGGTGCTGTTCGGGGAGAAGCTGCTCCTGCCCGAGCCCTTCGGCCTCGAGCTCGACACGTCCGTGTTCCTCAAGACCTGACGCCCGATGGGGGGCGAGCCGGAGAGCCCGGCCCGCCCCCGACCGCGGTTACTTCTTCGGCAGCCAGGCCTTCCAGACGTCCGGGTTGGCCTCGACCCACTTCGCGGCGGCGGCATCCGCGGACATCTTGTCGCCCGCGATCATCGTCGCGACCTCGTTCTGCTGCTCCGTGGTCCACTTGAAGTTCTTCAGGAACTCCGCGGCCTTGCCGCCCTTCTTGGCGAAGTCGGCGTTGAAGAACTTCTGCAGCGGGGTGTTCGGGTAAGCGCAAGTGATCTTCTTCGGGTCCTTGTCGCAGCCTTCCTTGTACTCCGGCAGCTTCACCTCGACCAGATCGACCTGGGAGTTCAGCCACTGCGGCGTCCACCAGTAGGTCAGGAACGGCTTCTTGGCCTTGACGTTCTTCTTGATCTCGGTGATCTGCGCCGCCTCGCTGCCCGCGTACACGGTCTTGAGGTCCAGCTTCAGGTTCTTGATGATCGCGTCGTCATTGGTGACGTAGTCGGGCGAGCCCTCGAGCAGCTGGCCCTTGCCGCCGCTCTCGGAGGTCTTGAACTGGTCCGCGTACTTGTTGAGGTTCTTGTAGTCCTTGACGTCCGGGTGCGCGTCCGCGAAGTACTTCGGGACGAACCAGCCGATGTGACCGGTGACGCCGAGGTCGCCGCCCTTGACGACGGCCTTCTTGTCCTCGATGTACTTCTTCTCCTGCTCGGGGTGGCCCCAGTCCTCCAGGACGGCGTCGATGTCGCCCTTGGAGAGCGCGTCCCAAGCGAGGACCTCACCCATCTGCTGGGTCTTGACCTTGTAGCCGAGCTTCTTCTCCAGGATTTCCTTGGCCACGGCGACGTTGGCCTCGGCGCCGACCCAGGACGGGACCGTGAGTTTCACGGTCTTCTCCGACTCTCCGGCGGTGTTCGACTTGCCCGTCTCCGCGGCACCACACGCGCTCAGCGCGAGCATGCCGATCGCGCCGGCGGTGGCTATGGAAGCTCTGAGGACCCGCTTGTTGTTAGACATGGAACTTATTCCTTTTCTGTGATGTTTTGGCTTGGATTGCCACAAAACGATGCTTCAGCTGTCTTTCCGCGTGGCAGCGGTGGGCTGAGTGACCCGGTCCAGCATCAGACCGAGGCAGACGATGGCAGCTCCGGCCACCAGACCGACACCGAGGTCGCCGCGCGAGAGGCCGAACACGACGTCGTAACCGAGCGCCCCGCCACCGACCAGACCGCCGACGATCACGACGGCGAGAACCAGCACGACGCCCTGGTTGACGGCCAGCAGGAGAGCGGGCCGGGCCAGCGGGAGCTGCACTTGACGCAGTTGCTGGATGCCACCGGCGCCCAGCGAGCGGGCGGCCTCCATGGCGGCCGGGTCGACCTGCCGCAGCCCCTGTGTCGTGATGCGGACGACAGCGGGCAGTGCGTAGACCACCGCCGCGACGATGGCGGCGGAGCGTCCGACGGCGAACAGCGCCACCACCGGGATCAGATAGACGAACTGCGGCATGGTCTGCATGGCGTCGAGCAACGGGCGCAGCATCCGCTCCACCCATCCGACGCGGGCCGCGAGAATACCGATCGCGAAGCCGAGCACCAGGGTCAGCACGAGGCCGGCGAGCACCTGGGACAGCGTGTCCAGGGACTTGGGCCAGACCCCCATCACCCCGACCGCGGACATGGCGAGTACGGCGGTGAGGGCGGTGCGCCAGGTGCCGACGAGCAGGGCGAACGCCCCGACCAGCAGGAGCACCAGCCACCAGGGCATGGTCTGCAGCCCCTCGCGCAGCGGGTTCAGCAGCCAGTCCGTGAAGTGCCCGGCCCACACCTCGGTACCGCCGATGAGCGGCAGGCCGTCGTGCAGGTTCGAGATCACCGACTCGTTGAAGGTGTTGACGGATGAGGAGATGTCGACCGTCCACGCCTCCGGCCAGATCTTCGTGACACCGGAGAGCTTGCCCGCGACCACCGCCGCGACCGTGCCCGCCAGCACAGCGACCCAGCCGCGCAAGCCGCGCAGGAAGCCCGGTCCCGTGGAGTGGGCGGGAGCGTCGAGCTGCTCGCCCGCCGCCGCGGTCGTACGGTCCAGCCAGATGGCGAGCAGCACGATCGGGACACCGGCGGCGAGCGCCTTGCCGACATCCACGGTGGACAGCGCCTCGTACACCTCCTGGCCGAGACCGCCCGCGCCGACCAGCGCCGCGATGACGACCATCGACAGCGCCATCATGATGGTCTGGTTGAGCCCGAGGAGCATTTCCTTGCGGGCCAGCGGGAGCCGGGCGGTCCACAGCCGCTGCAGCGGACTCGCGCCGAGCGAGGCGGAGGCCTCCAGCACCGTCGGGGCGGCGCCGCGCAGCCCGAGCGCGGTGAGCCGGGCCATGGGCGGGGCGGCGTAGATGACGGTGGAGAACAGCGCGGCCGGTGTACCGGTGCCGAAGATCAGCACGAACGGCAGCAGATAGGCGAAGGCCGGCAGCACCTGCATGGTGTCGAGCACCGGCCGCAGCATACGGTTGAACCGGTCGGAGAGACCGGCGGCCAGGCCGAGGAGCAGGCCGACGACGGCCGAGACGGCGACCGCCACGATCATCAGGGCGAGGGTGAGGATGGCGGGCTCCCACATGCCCAGCAGCCCGCAGAGCGCGAACGCGCCGAGCGCGGTGACCGCCACGCGCAGACCGGTACGGCCCATGCCGCCGGCCCGCCAGGCCACCAGTACGGCACCCAGGGTCACCCCGATCCAGCCCATGGCCTGGAGCACCTGGTAGACGGCGTCGACCGAGCTGGTGGCCGCATTGCTGAGGTGCAGCAGGAAGTACAGGAACAGCGGGTGGGTCTCGCGGTTGTCGATGACCCAGTCGTTGAAGGAGTTCAGCGGCCCCGAGAGGTCGACGCTGAGGGCAGTCGGCCAGCTGCCGCTGCCCCACACGGTGGCCGCCACGGGTGCCAGCACCGCCGCGACGACCGCGAGCAGCAGGAACTTGACGCGCAGGGGATTCGCCAGCAGCGCCTTGATCCCGCCACGCCGTACGGGCTCGCCGTCGGCTTTGCGTATCTCCGGGGCCGCCTTGGTGGCGGTGGCGCTCATCGGACCTCCTCGCAGGGCAAGGAGGCACCGGTGTGCCGCACGCCGCGGTTGGCTGTTCGCTCGGTGCGCCGGCTCATGCCGCCACCGCCTCGGCTCCCACCCCGGCGACGACGGCGAGCAGCTGCTCGGAGTCGACGACGCCGAGGCACCGGCCGCTCTCGACCACGCGAGCCGGGGTGCCGGCGCGGGCGACCGCCTCGATCGCCTCGGCGACCGTGGCGCCGGGGGCGACGGCCGGGCCGTTCTCGCCCTCGTCCCCCTCGGCGGGCCGCATGGCGCTGCGCACGGTGATGACCTGCTCACGCGGTACGTCGCGGACGAAGTCGCGTACGTAGTCGTCCGCCGGCGCGGAGACGATCTCCTCGGGGGTGCCGAGTTGCACGATCCGGCCGTCGCGCATCAACGCGATCCGGTCACCGAGCCGCAGGGCCTCGCTCAGGTCGTGGGTGATGAAGATCATCGTGCGGCCCTCTTCGCTGTGCAGCCGGATGACCTCCTCCTGCATGTCGCGGCGGATCAGCGGGTCCAGCGCGCTGAACGGCTCGTCGAAGAGCATGACCTCGGGGTCGACGGCGAGGGCGCGGGCGAGGCCGACGCGCTGCTGCTGGCCGCCGGAGAGCTGGCTGGGACGGCGCTCCTCGAGGCCGTCGAGGCCGACCTTCTCCACCATCTCGGCGGCCTTGGCGCGCCGCTCGGCCTTGCCCATGCCCTGGATCTCCAGGCCGTAGGCGACGTTGTCGAGGACGGAGCGGTGCGGCAGCAGGCCGAAGTGCTGGAAGACCATCGAGGCCCGGTGCCGGCGCAGCTCACGCAGCCTGGCACGGTCCATGGCGAGGACGTCCTCGCCGTCGATGGCGACGCTGCCGGTGGTCGGCTCGATGAGCCGGGTCAGACAGCGGACGAGCGTGGACTTGCCGGAGCCGGAGAGGCCCATGACGACGAAGACCTCGCCCTTGCGGACGTCGAAGGAGACATCGCGTACGGCGGCGGTACAGCCCGTTCGCTCCCGCAGCTCGGCAGGGGAGAGGTCGGCCTCCGCGCTGCCGGGTATGCGGTCGGCTTTCGGTCCGAAGACTTTCCACAAATTTTTAACGGAGAAAACGGGCGCTTCGTCCGTTTCTTCCGTTTTTGTCACCGAATGCGGAGCAAGCCCGCCGGTCGCACCGATTCCCGTTGCGGTCATCGGCCATCACCTCCATTTTTCGAGCCTGCTGCGAGCAATTCCACGCACTTCTCCCCGACCATCAGGACGCCGATCATCGGGTTGACGGCGGGCATTGTCGGAAAGACGGACGCATCGGCGATCCGGATGCCCTCCAAGCCCCGGATCCTCAACTCCGGGTCCACTACGGCGAGCTCATCGGTGGCAGCGCCCATTCGGCAGGTGCCCGCCGGGTGGTAGACGGTATGCGCGACCTTTCGCGCGTATTCGCTGATCTCCTCGTCCGAGGTGACTTCCGGGCCGGGACAGACTTCGCGCTTCAGCCACTTTGCCAGCGGTTCGGTCCTGGCAATTTCGCGCGCTATCCGGATCCCGTCCACGAGAGTACGTCCGTCGTAGTCGTTCTCGTCCGTAAAGTACCGGAAATCCAGCGCGGGCTTCACGGACGGATCGGCGCTGGTGAGGTAAAGACGACCGCGGCTGCGCGGCTTCGGAATGTTAGGGGTCATCGACACACCGTGCTCGGGCTTCTCGTAGCCCAGCCGCTCCGGGTTGTCGGTGAAGGGGATCTGGTAGAAGTGGAACATCAGATCCGGCCCCTTGGACTCCGGGTCCCGGCGCACGAAGAGACCCGCGTCCGAGTCCATGGCGGAATTCTCCGGAATCGGCCCGTCGGTTTCCCAGACGATGACCGACTCGGGGTGGTCGAGCAGGTTCTCGCCGACACCCGGCAGATCGTGCACGACGGGCAGGCCGAGCGCCTCGAGATCGGCCTTCGGCCCGATGCCCGAGTGCATCAGCAGCCGCGGGGTGTCCACCGCGCCCGCGCAGACAAGGACTTCGTTGCGAGCCTCGACCAGAAGCTCCTCGCCGTCCTTCGTACGCACATGGACTCCGGTGGCCCGGCTGCCGTCGAGCTCCAGCCGGTACGCCCAGGTTTCCAGCATGATGTGGAGATTCGGGCGATCCAGGAAGGGGTGGAGGTAGGCGACCGACGCCGAGGACCGCTTGTTGTCCTCCGGGTGGTAGGAGAGATCGAAGAATCCGGCGCCCTCGTGGAACGGCTCCTTGTTGAAGCCCTCGACGCGCGGTACGCCCAGCGAGTCCTGCGCCGCCTGGACGAAGTCGCGGGCGATGGCGTTCCGGTCCTTCTCGTCGACAGCCACGATGTTGTTGCGCAGCCGGTCGAAGTACGGGGCCATGGACGCCGCGTCCCAGCCCTCGGCGCCCGCTTCATCCCATTCATCCCAGTCGGACGGCAGCGGCTTGAAGCTGATCAGGGTGTTGTGCGAGGAGCAGCCTCCCAGCACCCGCGCGCGGCTGTGCCGGATGTGGGAGTTGCCGCGCGGCTGCTCGGTCGTCGGGTAGTCGTAGTCGAGCTCGCCGCCCAGCAGACCGAGCCAGCGGCGCAGCGTCAGCACCTCGGGCCGGTCGATGTCGGACGGTCCGCCCTCGATGAGGGCGACGCTGACGTCCGGGTTCTCGGTGAGCCGGGAGGCGATCACCGACCCCGCGGTGCCGCCGCCGACCACGACATAGTCATAAACGGGCATGGACTCTTGCTCCTCTGCAAAGTGCGTGCGTGTCACTTGCTGCGAACAGACGGGCGTCGCTGGTCAGCCCGCGAACCAGCGCACCGGGCGCGGGTTCAGGTTCTGGTACACATGCTTGGACTCGCGGTACTCCGCCAGGCCCGAGGGACCCAGCTCACGGCCGATACCGGACTTGCCGAAGCCGCCCCACTCGGCCTGCGGGAGGTACGGGTGGAAGTCGTTGATCCACACGGTGCCGTGCCGCAGCCGTCCGGCGACGCGCCGCGCGCGGCCCGCGTCGGAGGTCCACACCGCGCCCGCGAGCCCGTACTCGGTGTCGTTGGCGAGCGCGACGGCGTCGTCCTCGGTGTGGAAGGTCTCCACGGTCAGAATCGGGCCGAAGGTCTCCTCCCGCACCACCCGCATGTCGCCGTGGCAGTAGTCGAGAACCGTCGGCATGTAGAAGAAGCCGGTGGCGGGCCGGATCTCGGACGGCTCGGGCCGGGTGCCGCCGCAGCGCACCACAGCTCCCTCCTCACGGGCGGACCGGACGTAGCTCTCGGTCTTGGCCAGCTGCTGCGCCGAGACGAGCGGGCCGCACTCGACGCCGTCCTCGGTGCCGCGCCCCAGCCTGATCTTCTCGGCCCGCTTGGCCAGCTCGGCGATGAAGCGGTCGCGCACCGACTCCTCGATGATGAGCCGGGCGCCGGCGGAGCACACCTGCCCACTGTGGATGAAGGCCGCGTTGAGCGCCTGGTCGACGGCGGTGTCGAAGCCTTCCTCGGTCTCGCAGGCGTCGGCGAAGACGACATTGGGGTTCTTGCCGCCCAGCTCCAGGGCGACCTTCTTCACGGTGGGCGCGGCGGCCTGCATCACCTTCGTACCGCTGGCGAGACCGCCGGTGAAGGAGACGAGGTCCACGCCGGGGTGGTCGGACATCCGGGCACCGACCGGATCGCCCGCGCCGGTCACCAGGTTGGCGACGCCGTCCGGGAGCCCGGCCTCCACCAGCAGCTTCACCAGGTGGACGGTGGACAGCGGGGTGACTTCGCTGGGCTTGATGACCAGGGTGTTGCCGGCGGCGAGGGCCGGGGCGACCTTCCAGCTGGCCTGGAGCAGGGGGTAGTTCCAGGGCGTGATGAGCGCGCAGACGCCGACCGGCTCGTGCACGACGACGCTGTGCACCTCGGGGCTGCCCGCGTCCACCACGCGCCCGCCGCTCTCGTTCACGACCAGGTCGGCGAAGTAGCGGAAGGCGTTGGTCACGTCATCGACATCGACGCGGCCCTCTTCGAGGGTCTTCCCGGTGTCCCGGCTCTCGGTCAGCGCGATGTCCTCACGGTCGCGCTGCAGCAGATCGGCGACCCGGCGCAGCAGCGCGGAGCGCTCGGCGACGGGCGTCTGCGGCCAGGGCCCGGAGTCGAAGGCACGCCGGGCGGCGGCGATTGCGGCATCGGTGTCCTCGGCGCCACCCTCGGCGACGAGCGCGAGGGTCTTGGCGTCGGCGGGGTCGAGGACCTCGCGGGATGCACCGGATGCGGCGCCGCGCCATACGCCGTCTACGTGGATCGTCTGCATTGCCGACACGTGGTGTTCTGCCTTCCGTACCTGAAACGATGTGCTGCCGGTGACACCGGCAGCAGGGACACCTATCCCGAAGGTCAGAACGTATGCCTAAAGGTTCACGCTAAGTGGCCCGTCTCACGTGGGCCGCCGTGCACCCGATGTCCGTAAGTTCCTTATTGGCGCGGAATGATGGGGTCTTCGGCGGCCCACCGCCGGGCGGGCGGTGAGCCGCCGGGGTGTGCGCTGCGTCACTGCGGAGCGGGCGTCGCAGGGCAGTAGCCCGTGGGGCAGAACGCGGCCAGTACGTTCCGCTGGATGTCCCGCTGCTCCGGCCAGTCCTCGTCGGGGCCCGCGACCAGTACGGCGTACATCACACCGTCGGGGCCGGTGAAGACCCGGTCGAGAACCCGGCGCGTACCGCCGGCCTGCTCGCTCTTGTAGGAGTACTCCAGCTCCGCGTCGGCGCCGTCGCCCTCGATGCCACCCGTGCCCGTGCCTGTGCCCGTGCTCTCGGCCGTGCCCTCCCCCGGCTCGAGCCTTTCCAGCCGGAGCCGCTTGTAGCCCGGATTGTCCGTGAGGTAGCTCTCAGCTTCCTCCAAGGCCTCGTACGGCGTGGACTCCGGACCGTCCAGCGGAAAGACCTGGATGAGTCCTTTCCGGTCCGCCGACTTGTAGAAGACCCCGGTCTTGTCCTCGCTGCGTTCCCAGCCCGAGGGCACGTCCAGAGTGAATCCGGCCGGGTCCTGCTCCCTGCGGAAGCCGGCCGGCACCGCGACCGCCGTCGCGGTGGCGGGGGTGGTCGAGGGTTCGGACTCCGGAAAGCCTCCGGACGTCTCCTCCCCGTCCGTGAGCGGCGCACTGACGCTCGGGCCGGGCCGGGCGTCGTCGCTCCCGCCGCCCCCGTCGCCGTCCCCCACCAGCGCCCGGATGCCGAACCCGAGCCCGGCGCACAGGACGGCCCCGGTGACCACCAGGACCACTCCGCGGGCGCGGGCGGGCTGCGACGCCCACGGCCCCCGCGTCCGCCACGACGCCAGGGGCCCCGCAGGCCGCGGCCCGGGTCCGTAAGGAGGCACCGAGTCCGCCCCCATCACCCAGCGCTGCGCTTGCTCGTCCCAGTACGGTTCGCTCTCGCCTTCGCTCATCTCAGCCGCCCAACGCGGCCAGCGCCTGCCCGACGGCGACCCCGGAAGCCAGTGCTCCGATACTGACGTTGGCGTCCTGCATCAGCTGCCGCAGCCGGGGGAAGCGGCCGCTGTCCGCCTGCCCGGTGCGCTGGATCTCGCCCTCGGTTCCGTCCAGTTCGTCCCTCAGCGCGACGATCTCCGGTGTTTCGAGCAGCCGTCCGAGGTCGTCCCTGAGCTGGTGCACGGCCTCCAGCAGCTGTTCGTGCTTCTCGTCCTTCGGTGCCCGGCCGACGGTGTTGCTCACCCGGTTGTCGTTGCCGATCACCACGGCGCTGTCGGTCACATTGCCGATGCGCGTGCCTCTGCTGTCCTCAGCCGGCCCCATGACTGCCTCCCGTTGTCACGTGCTTGTTCTCCAGGTCGATCCGGTCGCCGACCGCGATGGCGCTGTTCTCCGCCGACCCGATGTAGACGCCGCTGACGTTGACGACCTGCTGGACGAACTCGCCCGTCTGCCAGCCCGCCGCGTCGAGGGCCTCCCGTACGCCGTTGGCGACCCGGTCCTGGATGCTCTTCAGATAGCGGCTCGCGTCCATCTCCTGGAACAACGAGGCGCCCTGGTCGCTGCCGAGTTCGCGTACGGACGCCCAGGGCCCGTCCGGGAGGCCCGCCGCCTGGCCCCCGGTCCACATCCGCAGCAGAAAGGGAATCTGGCGGAAGACATGGGCCACCGACCGGATGGCGCCCGTCGGCAGCTGGCCGAGCGCCCAGAAGACCTTGCCGAGCCGGTTGCCGCGGCGGTAGGTGTCGGAGACGCGGTCGACGGCGTGGAAGGCCGGGCGGACCGGGCGCAGTACATGCGGGGCGATCTCCAGCATCAGCATGCCGCCCTGGGTGTGGACCCGCACGAACACCGTGACGACCAGCTCCTCCTCCCAGGCGCCGACCCGGATCCGCAGGAAGTGCCGGCGGCCCTCGCCACCCTCCTCGATGGAGCGTTCCCGCTCGGCCTCGAAGTGCTTGTCCTCCAGCGGGGCGTGGGCACGTACCGGCACACCCGTGACCCGTACGAACACACACTCGTCGACCTCGAGGCCGCGCAGCCGGTCGCGCACCGCGGCCGCCCGCGGCGTGCCCGGGTTCGCGGGAGTGCGCAGCGCTTCCACCAACGGCTTGATGCGCGCCAGGATTTCCCTGTTGTCGAGCTCGACCTGCTTCTTCTCCGGGTTCTTGCGCAGCTCGACGGCGAGCGTCCAGGGGTCGTACGAGCTGCCGGCCCCGATGAAGGGGTGCTGGGTGTGGTAATAGACCAGCGGGGAGCGCTGTTCGCGCCGGATCAGCCGCTGCACGCGCGCGTAGCGCCCGCCCCCCGTGACCTCGGCGATGTCCGGGCGGCCGGGGTCCGCGAATGCCTGCGGGTGCAGATCGCCGGAGATCGCCCCGGCCACTTGCCCACGATGCGCGGCGATACAGGCGGCCATCGCGAGCGGAATGATCAGCGCGAACCACGCGGCGGCGGGCGTCTCCGGGGCGTAGGAGGTGGCGCTGTACAGCTCATACCGGATCTCGTCGTCGCCCACGGCGAACACAAGGGCCGATGCCGCGTAGCTCAGCATCCCGAACCGGCCCGTGTAGCGCAGCCACGCCGCTCCGACCCGCCGGTACCACGGGAGGCCGCGCGCCGCCCCCGGAAAGTCTGCGCGGAACGGGCCCGAGGAGCCACCCCTGAGCCGAGCCGCCAGCACCAGCAGGACGCAGGGCACGAGGAAGGAGAGGAAGAAGCCTCCGACGAGGAAGAAGGCGAGCACCCACAGAGCCACGAGAGCCACGGCCCAGACCACTTCCAGGCGGCGTGCGCGCAGGGCGTGGGCGAGCACGCGCGCCGCGTCGATACCGAGGGACGGGGCGGCGATGCGCTCCTCGTGGACGTACAACTCGTCGACGACCGCGTCACGGAAGTCGTCGTCCAGGTAGGTGCCCGCGCACAGCAGCCGGGTGGCTTCGCTCGAGGCGGCGTCGGGCGGTTCCACGTCCGGGGCAGCGCCCGGGAGGGGCTGGGACGGTGAAGGTGACGGGGATGGCTGTGACGGTTGAGCGGGCTGTGCCGGGATGTGTTGGAGCGACACACGTCCCCCGATACTCGAACTCCCGTCTGCATGAGGGGAGTTGACCGACATGTGAGAGTCCCAGCATAGGGGAATGTGTGACCCACGACACCAAAGTGGCGACACCCGGCGGCGCGGGAACGCGAACGCCCGGCGAGGCCCTACGCGTCAGATCCGGGGTTGGAGCGGCACCTGCGCCCAGACCGTCTTGCCGATGCCGTGCGGGCGTTCCCGCACACCCCATCCCGTGCTCAGCTCCTTCACCAGCCGGAGTCCCCGCCCGCCTTCGTCATCGGCGGATGCCTCGCACAGCACGGGCCGGCCCGTGTGCGCGTCCGACAAGATCGCCCGCCGGTATGGAATCCTGCAAAGTCAGGCCCTCACGCCCGAGGAATCGTTGAAGTTCATCCACCAGTTGGCGACAGGAGAGACATGAGCGCCGAAGAAGCAAACCGCCCGTCGCACGAGCTCGCGTGGTTCAAGTCCAGCTACAGCGGCGGAGGGGGAGGCGACTGCGTCGAGGTCGCGTACGACTGGCGCAAGTCCAGCTACAGCGGCGGAGGGGGCGGGGAGTGCATCGAGGTCGCCGCGCACCCCGGCACCGTCCACATACGGGACTCGAAGGACAAGACCGGGCCGGTCCTGGACTTCTCCCCCGAGCAGTGGTCGTCGTTCATCGCCTTCGCCGCCGGGCACGCGTCCGTCTGACACCACCGCTGTGAGCGACGAAGCGGCCTTGCTACGGCGCGGGGGTGGCCGCTTCGTCGTTCGTTCGCAGCCGGGGCCACAGCCATGTCCGCGCGCCGGATCGGGGATTTCCGCGCCCCGGTGGGCCGAGTCCCGGCGGCGCCCGACGCCCTCCAAGAACCTGGGAAAGAACCACACCCAACCCCACCAACACCCCTTCTCACACCATCGGGTGACAAGGTGGCGGTTGTGTGTGCGGGCGGGGTACGGTCGCGCCACAACCGACATACGTCGGCCCCCGGCCGGGACGGCAATCCCGATCGAGGGCCTGATCACCAGGAAGAAACACCTTCCCGATGACTTCAGCGCAGTTTAGCGCGCGGACCTCCGCGCGCACCCGGCCGCCGACGGCCGGAGTGGTCCACGTCCGGCACCACCACGAGTCCCAGTTCACCGTGGTCGGCAACCACCTCGCCCAGCACCCCGGGCTGTCGGCCACCGCGATCGGCCTCGCCGTCCACATCCAGTCGCTGCCCGAGGGTTCCCGGGTCGGCATCAAGGAACTGACCGGCCACTTCTCCGAGGGCGAGACCCGGATTGCCAACGCCCTGCGGGAGTTGGAGGACGCGGGGTACCTCGACCGCAGCAGGCACCGCGTCTCCGGGCAGCGCATCGTGACGCGTACGAGGTACTTCGAGAACCCCGGCGCCCGGACGGCGGCTTGTGACGAGCCCCGACCGTCGGCGGCCGGGCGTGTGAGTCCGATCCGACGTGCCGCGCGTCGGCCCGATCCGGCCAGGCCAGGGGGCGCGGGCACGGCGGACACCTCGCGTCCGGCGGCTGGGCGGGGCCCGCAGCGCATGCCGTCCGCCCGCCCTCGCGGCGCCGATCCACACCCCACGCACGAGCCGGATCCCCCCGCCCCGCCGGCCGCACCCGAAGCCACCCCCCGAGCCGGTCGCCGATCCCCTGCTGCGGCAGACCGCGGCAGACCTTCTCGCGGGATTGCGCGGCGTCGACGCCCGGCTGGTGATGTCCGTGCGGGACGTGCGGGGGCTGGTCCCGGCCGTGTGCGCGTGGCTGGAGCGCGGAGTGCCGCCCGAGCAGGTGGCCCGTACGCTCTCCGGCACCCTCCCCGCCGGAGACATCCGGCGGCCCGCCAAGCTCGTAGCGCACCGCCTCACCGAGTGGCTGCCGCCCGTACTGCCCACCGCGCCACCACCGGTGCCGGTCACCCTCGCGAGGGCTCCCGATCCGTTCCAGGACTGCGACGGCTGCGGCCGTGTGTTCCGGTCCCCGGCCCCCGGCCTCTGCCGAGGCTGCCGCACGCCGGACACAGGCGGCCCTCGGCCAGACGTCCGAGTCGCCTGACAGGGCTGCACCCAAGGAATGCGTATGCCGTTTGTGAGAACTGCTGACTCCCTATAGGGAGCCAGAATGAGCCGGACGACATTGGATCTGGATGACGAGGCCCTGGCTGCGACGATGCGACTGGCCGGGGTCACCACCAAGAAAGACGCCGTCAACACCGCTCTGCGCGAGTACGCAGCCCGCCATCGGCGGATCGAAACCGTCGCAGGCACCGTCCAGGATCGGCGTGAGCGGAACATCCACTCGACGCCCGCCTGATTCTTCCGCCGATGCGACAAGCACTGTCACCTCGGCGGAGTACCGTAACCATGACCGTGAGCCCAGGAGGAGACGCATGAGTGCGCAGCCCGCACACCTCGACCACGATCGGCGGGTGAAGGCGATCCCACGCACCCCTGACGCCATCGGAGAAAGCCTGAGCGGCGCCCAGCGCATGGCCTTCTACCGCGAGTTGGGGCGTGCGGAACAGGGAGAGCAGATCGACTCCGTGCTCGACAAGTGGTGGATGGAGGCGTTGCTCGACCAGGTCCCGGGCCGCGAAGAGCGCTACGCCAACGTCATGGCGGGGCGCAACCTGGTGTCGCTGGAGGACCTCGCTGCGCGGTGCCCGGGAGTCGGAGAGTGAGCGAGCACCGACGCGGCTGGACACTCTTCTGCGAAGAGGACCCGGCTGAGGAAATCCAGGTGATGCCGTTATCGCTCCAGAAGGCGGTCATCAACTTCCTGACCCGCCTCGCCCTGGAAGCAGGCAACGCGATTGACGCGGGCAAGCCCCCGCCCGGCCGGCCAGTGGAGGACCTCGGCATTCGCTACAGCGTTCTGGTCGTCGGCCAGCCCGTGATCATCGAGTACACCGTGATCGCGGACATCCGCGAATTGTGCGTTCCCTCCCTGGTGTGGATCCACTGACGCCACAGCAGGCGAGTGGTCCCCGGCAACCCGAGAACGAGAACCGCCCCCGGCAGGCAGCCTGCCGGGGGCGGTTCAGTCCGTACGGGGACGTACAGGAGGCGTGCGGGCTCAGATCAGGCCGAGGCCACGGACCGCGTCGCGCTCCTCCGTCAGCTCCGCCACCGAGGCGTCGATGCGGGTACGGGAGAAGTCGTTGATGTCCAGACCCTGGACGATCTCGTACGTGCCGTCCTTGGTGGTGACCGGGAAGGAGGAGATCAGGCCCTCCGGCACACCGTAGGAGCCGTCCGACGGGATGCCCATGGAGGTCCAGTTGCCGTCCGCGGTGCCGTTGACCCAGGTGTGGACGTGGTCGATGGCGGCGTTCGCGGCGGATGCGGCCGAGGACGCGCCGCGGGCCTCGATGATCGCCGCGCCGCGCTTGGCGACGGTCGGGATGAAGGTGTCGGCGAGCCACTTCTCGTCGTTCACGACCTCGGCGGCGTTCTTGCCCGCGACCTCGGCGTGGAAGATGTCCGGGTACTGGGTGGCCGAGTGGTTGCCCCAGATGGTGAGGCGGCGGATCTCGGAGACCAGGACGCCGGTCTTCTTCGAGAGCTGCGAGATCGCGCGGTTGTGGTCCAGCCGGGTCATCGCGGTGAAGCGGTCGGCCGGTACGTCCGGGGCGGCGGCCTGGGCGATCAGCGCGTTGGTGTTGGCCGGGTTGCCGACGACCAGGACCTTGATGTCGTCCGCGGCGTGGTCGTTGATGGCCTTGCCCTGGGGCTTGAAGATGCCGCCGTTGGCCTCGAGCAGGTCGCCGCGCTCCATGCCCTTCGTACGGGGGCGGGCGCCGACGAGCAGGGCGACGTTCGCTCCGTCGAAGGCCACGTTCGGGTCATCGGTGATCTCGATGCCCTGGAGCAGCGGGAAGGCGCAGTCGTCCAGCTCCATGGCCGTGCCCTCGGCGGCCTTGAGGCCCTGCGGGATCTCGAGGAGCCGCAGCTTGACCGGCACGTCCGCGCCGAGGAGGTGACCGGAGGCGATGCGGAAGAGCAGCGCGTAGCCGATCTGGCCGGCGGCGCCGGTGACGGTGACATTGACGGGAGTGCGGGTCATGGCGATCTCCTGCTTGGCTTACCTGGCGGTGGGTGTCCCTGCCCGAATTATGGGGGTCTCTTGCCCGGCACAAGCCTTCTTGGGTACTGCAAGAGACCCGGTCGTCAGGCTATCCTGCGCGGCCCTCGGCCAACCCCCGACCCTGTGTGTCCCGGCTCACCGCCGGGCTGCCCGCGTGTGGCGGCCGCTCGCGGGATGAGGGGGAACGAGCGGCCGCCGAGGGGGTGCACCGCACCCGTGGGGGGTGCCGTTCGCCTGCCCCGGATCCGCACACGCATGCCAGTTTTTTTCGGCCGGATGACCGCCCCGCCATGCCCTGTCCGACAAATCCCGCCCGACCTGCGGTGCCAGGCGTGGCCCCCGGCCTTCGGCGGGGTGGGGGCGCCCCCAGCGGTAGCTGGGGGAGAGCCCCCTGCGTTGTCGAACCGTCCGAGCAGCCCACTGCGCGGCAGCAGCTGCACGTACCGGGTACCCCGGCCCACGGCCCCCGCCTTGCGGCGGACGGCGCCATGCGTCGGACAGATGTCCTAGTTCCCGCCGGGCACCGTGCAGCCGCTCTCTCCCGCCTTCGTCTGCGCGCACGCCTTCACCCGGTCCGGGGCGCTCACGGCGACCATCTGGGTATACCCGTCGTTGTCCTGGTCCGCCGTGCCGCTCTCGGTCTCCTTCGCGGCGGTGATACGGACCGAGTCACCGGGGGCCGCTTCGGTGATACGGGCCCAGGCCGCGCCGCACACCTTGCTGTAGCGGACCTCGATGAACGCGCCTCCGACGGTCGCTTCGGACACGGTCTCGGCGTACTGGCCGCCGCAGCCCATGTTCTCCGGGTCCTTTCCGGTGCAGTCGTCGCCGGTGCACTTCACTCCGGCCGGCAGATCGGGGCCCTTGGACGCGGCCGGTGTGGGCGGAGCCTTGGCGGCCTCGGCGCCGTCGTCCTTGCCGAGGCCGAGCAGGAGCACGGCGGCGGCGATGACGAGCAGCGCGCCCACGACTCCGGTGAGGAACATCGTCACCCGGCGGCGCTGCGACTGCTCGCCCCGGCCCGGGCGTTGGGGCCGGCCGGGGTGATCGGCGGCGTGAGGGCCGGCGGCCTCGTCCCGGCCGATGGGCCCGGCGGCGTCGGCCGGGTAGCCGGCGTCGAGGTGGGCGGCCGGCGCGGCGGCTTCGGAGTTGGGCGGGACACGGGGCGGGAGACCGGCCGGACCGGACCGGTCCGGGGCGCGCTCCGAGCCCGCCCGGGGTATGGACTCCGGGCGCGCCTTGTCACGCTTCCCGGCCTTAGCGGGCGGCGGCCCGAACTCCCCCAGGGCCGCCCGTGCCTGCGCGACCCGTATCGCCTCCATCGTGTGGTCGTGCCGCATCTCGGACCGGCTCCACGCTCGTTCCGCCAGCTCCCACATCGTGGTCAGATGTCCGGCGTTCGCGCCGGTGACCTCGGCGAGGGCCACGACGGCACCCTGCGGTGGCAGCAGCCTTCCGTTGAGATAGCGCTCCCATGACGTCTTGCTGTAGCCGGTGCGGTCCGCGACGGCGGCGACGCTCAGGCCGCTGCGGTCGACGAGCCTGCGGAGCTGACTGGCGAACTCCCGCACTTGCGGGTCGAGTTCGTCCGGCAGCGCCCTCCAACGAGGCATGTGCCTCCCCCTGTTCCCCCCCGGTCGTGCAACGTCCCCGGCGCCACGGGCCCTCCCCCAGGCCCTGTCCGGAACTACCCAATGGGATGCCCGCACCGAGGATGTCAGTTCCCATACTGGGGGCACACCTGTGCATACGCGCCTCAACTGCGCGCCCGCGTGCGCCCCCTGGTCCCCCACATTGTCGCACTGGTACTCGGCCCTCCGGTTGCCACCGGGTGCCTCGGGGGTGCCTTCGGGGTGATGTGTGCGGCGATCGCGCACCCACTGTCGCGCCGTCGCAACGCAGCGTCGGAATGGTTACCTCCGCGCAGCGGGTGCCGGGGCGGTCGGCCGGCTCCCACAGCGCCGGCAGCCTTGACCGCGGGACCGGTGCCACAGCGGCAAGCGGCAAGCTCAACGCAGCGGCGGCCCGTTCTCTCGCCAGGAGAGGACGGGCCGCCGTCGTGCAGAGCTCAGGCGCGGCCGACTACGCGGCAGCCATCTTCTTCTGCAGGTTGGTGTCCAGCGCGTCCAGGAACTGCTCCGTGGTCAGGAACGGCTGGTCCTTGGAGATCAGCAGCGCGAGGTCCTTGGTCATCTGGCCGCCCTCGACGGTCTCGATGCAGACCTGCTCCAGGGTCTCCGCGAACTTGGTGACCTCGGGAGTGCCGTCCAGCTTGCCGCGGTGGGCCAGGCCACGGGTCCAGGCGAAGATCGACGCGATCGGGTTCGTCGAGGTCGCCTTGCCCTGCTGGTGCTGGCGGTAGTGACGGGTGACGGTGCCGTGCGCGGCCTCGGCCTCGACGGTCTTGCCGTCGGGGGACATCAGCACGGAGGTCATCAGGCCGAGCGAGCCGAAGCCCTGCGCGACGATGTCGGACTGGACGTCGCCGTCGTAGTTCTTGCAGGCCCAGACGTAGCCGCCCTCCCACTTGAGCGCCGCGGCGACCATGTCGTCGATGAGGCGGTGCTCGTAGGTCAGGCCCTTGGCGTCGAAGTCGGCCTTGAACTCGGCGTCGAAGATCTCCTGGAAGATGTCCTTGAAGCGACCGTCGTACTTCTTGAGGATCGTGTTCTTCGTGGACATGTAGACCGGGAAGTTACGGGCCAGGCCGTAACGGAAGGAGGCCCGCGCGAAGTCGCGGATCGACTCGTCCAGGTTGTACATGGACAGCGCGACACCGGCACCCGGGAACTCGTACACCTCGAGCTCGACCGGCTCGGAGCCGTCCTTCGGGGTGAAGGTCATGGTGAGGGTGCCCTCGCCCGGGACCTTGAGGTCGGTGGCGCGGTACTGGTCACCGAAGGCGTGACGGCCGACGACGATCGGCTTGGTCCAGCCCGGGACGAGCCGCGGCACGTTCTCCATGATGATCGGCTCGCGGAAGATCACGCCACCGAGGATGTTGCGGATGGTGCCGTTCGGCGAGCGGTACATGGCCTTGAGGCCGAACTCCTCGACGCGGGCCTCGTCCGGCGTGATGGTGGCACACTTCACACCGACGCCGTGCTGCTTGATCGCGTTCGCCGCGTCCACGGTGACCTGGTCGTTCGTGGCGTCACGGTGCTCGATGCCCAGGTCGAAGTACTTCAGCTCCACATCCAGGTACGGCAGGATCAGCTTGTCCTTGATGAACTGCCAGATGATGCGGGTCATCTCGTCGCCGTCGAGCTCGACGACGGGGTTGGCTACCTTGATCTTGGCCATCGGAGTGCTTCGTCCCTCTCGCGCGACTGGAATATCTCGCTATCAAGATACTGGGCCCCCAGGATACGCCGACAGCTGCCCGCGAGACCCTCGCGCTTCGTCACACCTCCGGACTCCGGCTCAGCGGACCGTGAAGCGGACCAAGCTCTCCAGCCAGGGGATCTCCAGCCACGGGTCGGGCTGCGCCATCAGCGCGAGCAGCAAGATCACAAAGCCCAGGCCGCCGTAGGTGGCCATGTCCGTGAACCGGGACCGTACGGCCAGCATGCCGACCGACGGCAGCACACGGCGCAGCACCGCACCGGCGATCATGGCCAGACCGATGATGATCGCGCCGATCCGGCCTGCGTCGGCGGCGACGACCATCAGCCCGACCGCGGTCCCGCCGAGGACCGTCAGCAGCGGCCACTGCCGGGCCGGCGCGGGGGCGCCGCCCGATGCCGCCCGGCCCCCGCCTTCGGGCCGCGCGGTGTCGCGAGTGAGCCGGGGGAACCGGCGGCTGCGGCCCGGCTGCCCGGTCCCGTGGACGGAACCCGCGGCGGAGGTGTCCGCGTCCCCGGCGGTCTCGTCGGCTCCCGTGTCCGCCGACGCTCCGCCGGCTTCGGCGGCTCCAGCGGCTCCGTTCTGCCCCGCCGTCCCGTTCTGCCCAGCGGTCCCGGTCTGCCCAGCGGACCCCTTGGCGCCGTTCTCTTCGGCGGCCCCGCCGCCGTTTGCGGTCCCAGGCCCCTTGGCTCCGGTCCCGTTGGTCCCACTCGCGTCAGCGGCCCCGTTCACGTCAGCGGTCCCCTTGGCCCGCGCGGCGCCGTTGGCCCCCGCGGCCGCGTCGACCCCGTTGGTCCCGTTGCTGCCCGCGAGTGCAGCGGGTCGGAATGCCTCGTCCGGACCGGTGTCTTCCATGGCTGCCACGCCCTTCCCGGTCAGCCCGCCGCGCCTACGTGGCGTTCGGCGGCCTCCACGACGTTCTGCAGCAGCAGCGCCCTGGTCATCGGGCCGACGCCGCCGGGGTTCGGGGAGATCCAGGATGCGACCTCGGCCACACCCGGGTGCACATCGCCCACGATCTTGCCGTGTTCGTCCCGGCTCACGCCCACGTCCAGCACGGCCGCGCCGGGCTTCACATCCTCCGGCTTCACGATGTGCGGCGAGCCGGCGGCCGCGACGACGATGTCCGCCTGCCGCAGCTGCGCGCCCAGGTCACGGGTGCCGGTGTGACACAGGGTCACGGTCGCGTTCTCGGACTTACGGGTCAGCAGCAGGCCGATCGAGCGGCCCACGGTGACGCCGCGGCCGACGACGACGACATGCGCGCCGTTGATCTCCACTCCATGGCGCCGCAGCAGCTGGAGGATGCCGTTCGGGGTGCAGGGCAGCGGCCCGGTCTCGTTGAGGACGAGCCGGCCGAGGCTCATCGGGTGCAGGCCGTCGGCGTCCTTGTCCGGGTCGATGAGCTCCAGCACCCGGTTGGTGTCGATGCCCTTGGGAAGCGGCAGTTGGACGATGTAGCCCGTGCAGGCCGGGTCCTCGTTGAGCTCCCGTACGACCGCCTCGATCTCCCCCTGAGTGGCGGTGTCGGGCAGTTCACGCTGGATGGAGGCGATCCCCACCTGCGCGCAGTCGCGGTGCTTGCCCGCGACGTACCACCTGCTGCCCGGGTCGTCGCCGACCAGCAGGGTCCCGAGGCCGGGCGTGACGCCCCGGGCCTTGAGCGCCTCCACTCGGGCGGTGAGCTCGGACTTGATCGCGGACGCGGTGGCCTTGCCATCGAGAATCTGGGCGGTCATGAACCCCATCCTCCCGGATGGGGCGAGGTCGATTCCAATCAGGGCGTGAGGCCGGGCCCAGGTTTCCGATTCGCCACGTTTATGAGTCTCGGCTGGACAGGAGCACGCCAATCCCACGACGATGGCCGGAATGTGTTGCGGCCAGCAGGGGGGGGTGCCGCTCAGCTCCGTACCTCCGTCCGCCACACGTCTTCCCGAAGACCCGGAGGAACACAGAGTGAGCTATTCGGACCCGAACAACCCGTACGGCCAGCCGGCCCCGGGCCAGCCGTACGGCCAGCCGGCCCCGGGCCAGCCGCAGTACGGCTACCCGCAACAGGCCCCGCCGCAGGCCCCGCCCCAGGTCCCGCAGCAGTACGGCTACCCGCAGCAGCCCCAGCCGCAGTACGGCGGCTACCCGCAGCAGCCCGGCTACGGAGGCGGCTACCCCGCGCCCGCTCCGATGGCCGGATACGCCGGCTGGTGGTCGCGTGTCGCCGCGACTCTGCTCGACGCCGTCATCATCTTGGTGCCGTACGCCATCCTCGGCGGCATCGGGGCCTCCATGGCCGACAGCGACAGCTCGGGCGGGAGCGTGGTTTTCCTGCTGCTCGCTTTTGCCGCGCTGCTCGGCGCGGCGATCTGGCAGCTCGTCCAGGAGGGACGCACCGGCCAGACCATCGGCAAGAAGGCGCTCGGCATCCGGCTGCTCCGCGAGATCGACGGCCAACCGCTCGGCGTCGGCATGGCCTTCGTCCGCCGGCTGGCCCACTTCCTGGACAGCATCGCGATCTACCTGGGCTGGCTGTGGCCGATCTGGGACGCGAAGAAGCAGACCTTTGCCGACAAGGTCATCGGTTCGGTGGTCATCAAGTCTCAGTGACGCGCAGGCCGTTCACCTGCCGAAGGCCGCGTTCCCACAGAACCCTGTGGGGGCGCGGCCTTTCCACGTTCCGGCAGGGACCGGTCGCACGGCGCGACGGCGGCTTCCGCGCCACCCGGTGGAGTGGCCGCCATCGCGCCGCGTTGCGGCCCCGAATCGGGCCTCAGTAGCCTGAACACCGCCGATCCTCGACGGGGAGGAACGTACGTGTTCAGCGTCATCGTGGTGCCCGACGGCTCGCAAGGACCGGACACCCAGCTCCGGTTGGAGCCGGGACAGACTCTTCGCTTCGGACGTACGGACCCGCAGCCGGCCGGCAGTGGCCCGTATCTGGTCATGGAGCACGCGGGCGTGTCCCGGTCGGCCGGGGAGCTCACCGCTTGCGCCACGTTCTGGACGCTGACCAACCGCAGCCGCCGCCAGACGTACGTCGTGGAGAACCCCGAGGGCGCCGGCGAGCACATGAAGGTCGGCCCGGGCCGGGTCGACGCCCCCGTCCCCTTCGAGTTCTCCCGGGTGGTGCTCCCCGCCGGGAACGACCTGGTCGGCTTCGAGGTCTGGGCACCCCGCCACGACTATCTCGAGGACACCGGCAGCACCGGCGGCGAACCGACCGCGCTGCCCTTCCCGCTGGACCGCACCAAGCGCTACTTCCTGGTGCTCGCCGCGCTGTGCGAGCCCCGGCTGCGCGGCGAACCGCATGCCCCGCTGCCGACCGTCGAGCAGGTCGTGGAGCGCCTCAAGCCGGTCTGGCCGGCCGTGAACCGGACCACCGTGCAGTGGAACATCGACTACCTCGCCGTCAAACTGCGCCTGAAGCCGCCCGCCGAATCCTCGCTCCCCGGGCCCCGGTTGAACGGCAAGAAGGAGTCCCTGGTCTCCCTCGCGCTCCGCTTCGACCTCGTACGGGAGGAGGAACTCCACGTGGTGGAGAGACAGCCGCGGTGAGAGGGAGCAGAACCGGCGACGGGGCCGGAGGCGGGGACAGCGGCGGAACGTTCGCCGTACGGGTGCCCAAGGGCTACCGCGTCGGCTGCTGGGAGGTACGCGAACCGCTGGCATCCGGCGCCTTCGGGAGTGTCTACGCGGCCCGGCGCAGCGGCCGACCGGCCCCCGACGCCCCGCCCGACCTGCCCGAGTCCGCGGCGCTCAAGTTCCTGCCCACCGGCACCCGTACGCCCCGCCGGCTGCGGCACCTGGAGGAGCTGGCGCACCGCGAGCTCGACCTGCACCGCAGGCTGCGCCGTCCGCGGCTGATCCGGATGTACGAGGCGCTGACCGTCGACGACGCGCAGCGCCCGGAGCTCGACGGGGCGACCGTGCTCGTCCTCGAACGGGCAGAGGAGTCCCTGGACGCGCTCCTGGCACGGTCCGGCGGCGGTCCGCTGCCCGGCGGCCCGGCGCTGCTCGCCCAGGTCTGCGAGGGGCTGGCCCAGCTCCACCAGGCGGGCTGGGTGCACGGCGACCTCAAACCGGGCAATGTGCTGCTGATGCCCGATGGCACTCCACCGGCCGCCGCCGGGGATGCCCCCACCGTGACGGATTCCGGCGGAGGGTCGGTGCGGCTGGGCGATTTCAACCTCGCGGCCGAGCTGGAGGGCACCCACGCGTACTCCCCCGCCTTCTCCACCCCGGACTACACCCCGCCCGAGCTGCTGTGGTCGGACATCGGCGAGCGCGGCCAGCAGATCCGTACGACCGCGGACATCTGGGCGTTCGGGGTGGTCGCCCATCTCGTGCTGGCGGGGACGCTTCCGATCCCCGGGGCCACGGTGGCCGCCCGGCGGGAAGCGACCGTGCGCTACGCGCGCGGCGCCGAGGAACTGCGGCTCTCCCCGGACCTCCCGGAGGGCTGGCAGCAGGTCGTCCGCGACTGCCTGGCCCGTACGCACGAGGAGCGCGCGACCCACAGCGCCCTGTCCCTGCTGCGGCGCGTCGAGGGCCTGGCGGGTGTCGGACGGTCGCCACGGCTGCCCCGGCGGCTGTCCCGGGTGTCGCGGCGGCTTGCCCGGCGGTCGCGCGGCCCGGTCCTCGTCACGACCGCCGTCGTCACCGCGGCCGCTGTCACCGCCGCGGTCGCGGCCCTCGGTTACAGCCTGGGGGTGCTCGGCGGCGACGAGGGCGCCCCGGGGGGTGCCGACGGCAGCGCGGGCGAGAAGGTCACGGCCGCCACCTATGGCAGGGACGAGCTGCGTACGGACGCGGGCGTGCCGGTCGCGTACCGCAAGCTCATCGTCGACGCCGCTCACAACTGCACCGAGGAGGAAGTGACCCCGGCGCTCGTCGCCGCGCTCCTCAAGGCCGAGAGCAACTTCGACCCGGACCTCTCCGACCCCGCCAAGGACGAGTACGGCATCGCCCGCTGGACGCCCCGCGTGCTCAAGTCCTACCTCCCTTCGGAGAAGGTGCCGGAGTCCGGCGACCCGGTACCGCCGTTCCCGCCGGACGTGTCGATCCCGGCCGTCGGCCGCTATCTGTGTGTCATCGCGCCCCGTCTGCGCTCCGAACTGCCCGGAGACGACCGGGTGTTGATCGCGGCGGCCTACCGGACCTCGTACCGCCGGGTCAACGAGTCGGACGGGGTACCGGCCGAGTGGCGCGCGTACGCGGAACGGGTGGCGCGCCATCTCAAGGAGTACACGCCAGAGAGGAAGAAATGACCCTCGGAGGTGCGAGGTGGCGGGCGGGGCGGGACGGCCGTGAGGATGTAGGGCAACGGGGCGGGACACCTCGGGGGAGCTCCGGCCCCCGCGTATCGCACGTGGGGGCCGGGGCGCTGTCCCTTCCCGGTGGAACGGCTCATCGGCGTACGGCGAAGGCCGCGTCCCGCTGCGTGCGGGGCGCGGCCTTCGCCGTGACGTGCCGGGCTGTGCCTAGTGGAAGAAGTGCCGCGTGCCGGTGAGGTACATCGTCACGCCCGCCTTCTGCGCGGCCTCGGTCACCTGCTCGTCGCGGACCGAACCGCCGGGCTGGACCACGGCCTTGACGCTCGCCTCGAGCAGCACCTCGAGCCCGTCGGGGAAGGGGAAGAAGGCGTCGGAGGCGGCGTAGGAACCCGCGGTCCGCTCGGCGCCCGCGCGCCGCACCGCGAGCTTCGCCGAGTCCACCCGGTTGACCTGGCCCATGCCGACGCCGACGGTGGCGCTGTCCTTGGCGAGCAGGATGGCGTTGGACTTGACGGCCCGGCAGGCGCGCCATGCGAAGGCCAGCTCGCGCAGCTCGGCCGCGTCCAGCGGCTCACCGCTCGCCAGGGTCCAGTTGGCCGGGTCGTCGCCCTCGGCCTGGAAGGCGTCGGTCTCCTGGAGCAGCACGCCGCCGGAGACCGGCTTGAGCTCGCCGGGCTGGAGGGGCGTGCCCTCGACGCGCAGCACACGGATGTTCTTCTTGCGGGCCAGCACCTCGACGGCGCCGTCCTCGTACGCCGGGGCGGCGATGACCTCGGTGAAGATCTCGGCGACCTGCTCGGCCATCGCGACCGTCACCGGGCGGTTGACGGCGATGACACCGCCGTAGGCGGAGAGCGGGTCACACGCGTGGGCGTTGCGATGCGCCTCGGCCACATCGGCGGCGATGGCGATACCGCACGGGTTGGCGTGCTTGATGATCGCGACACACGGCTCGTCGTGGTCGAAGGCCGCGCGGCGGGCGGCCTCGGTGTCGATGTAGTTGTTGAAGGACATCTCCTTGCCGTGCAGCTGCTCGGCGTTGGCGAGGCCGGCGGGGGTGCCGTCGGTGTAGAGCGCGGCGGCCTGGTGCGGGTTCTCGCCGTAGCGCAGGACGCTCTTCCGCTCCCAGGCGCCGGCGAGGAACTCGGGCAGACCGGGCGACTCAGGTTCCGGTGCGTAGGCGCCTGTGAACCAGGACGCCACCGCGACGTCGTACGCCGCGGTGTGCTGGAAGGCCTCGGCGGCGAGCCGCTTGCGGGCGGTCAGGTCGAAACCGCCCCCGCAGGCCGCCTCGAGCACGTCCGCGTACCGCTCGGGGCTGGTGACAACGGCCACGGACGGGTGATTCTTGGCGGCGGCGCGGACCATCGACGGACCACCGATGTCGATCTGCTCGACGCACTCGTCCGGCGAGGCGCCGGAGGCGACCGTCTCACGGAACGGGTAGAGGTTGACCACGACCAACTCGAACGGGGCGATGCCCAGTTCCTCCAGCTGCCCGCGGTGGGCCTCCAGCCGCTGGTCGGCCAGAATGCCCGCGTGCACGCGCGGGTGGAGCGTCTTGACCCGGCCGTCCAGGCACTCGGGGAAGCCGGTCAGCTCCTCGACCCTGGTGACGGGCACCCCGGCCTGGGCGATCCTCGCGGCGGTCGAGCCGGTGGAGACCAGTTCGACGCCCGCCTCGTGCAGCCCGCGGGCGAGTCCCTCGAGTCCCGTCTTGTCGTAGACGCTGACCAACGCGCGGCGGATGGGCCGCTTCGTACCTTCGGCGGTCACGAACCCCTCTTCATTCACCGATCTGTACCTTTCGTCCCTCAATGCGGTAGCCGTTACGGGCCAGCAGCCCGACGACGTCGACGAGCAGCCGGCGCTCGACTTCCTTGATCCGCTCATGCAGAGCGGCTCCCCCGTCTGCGTAATCCTCTTCCCGTACGCCGACCACGCCCTGGGCGATGATCGGGCCGGTGTCGACGCCGTCGTCGACGAAGTGGACGGTGCACCCGGTCACCTTCACGCCGTACGCGAGCGCATCGCGCACGCCGTGAGCGCCGGGGAAGCTGGGCAGCAGGGCGGGGTGCGTATTGACGAACCGGCCGCCGAACCGGGCGAGGAATTCCTTCCCCACGATCTTCATGAAGCCGGCCGAGACGACCAGGTCCGGCTCGTACGCGGCTGTGGCGTCGGCCAGGGCCTGGTCCCACTCCTCGCGGGCCGGATGATCCTTCACCCGGCACACGAAGGTGGGGATTCCGGCGCGCTCGGCGCGCTCCAGACCCGCGATGCCGTCCCGGTCGGCACCGACGGCCACGACCTCGGCGCCGTAGCCCTCCGGGTCGGCGGCGATCGCGTCGAGCAGGGCCTGGAGGTTCGTACCGGAGCCGGAGACCAGCACGACCAGGCGCGCCGGTCTGGCATGCGGACGGGCATGCAGGCGGGACGAGGACACAGCGGGGCTCTCTCTCACGGGCTTTTCGCACGGACCCTGTGATCGGTCCGGTCGTAGAGTCGTACGAGCGAGGGGAATCCCAGGAACCGGAAGACCCTACGAAGGCGCAGACCGTCAGCAACGATACCGGCACACCGAGCGGCCCCCACGGGACGGGGGCACGCGCGGGGGGTAGCGTCTGAGACACGGAACCGTCCCTCCCAGTGCCCGGCCCAGGCGGCACGGGCCCGACGGGGAGGACGACGACACAAGGGGAAGACTCACTCCAGATGCCGGACCGACGCCGCCGCGCGGCTCTCTGCCTCATGCTGCCCACGGCACCGTCCAGCGATCCTGCGGCGCTGCCGGGGACGCTTGCGCTGATGCCGCCGGAGCCGTTCGCGACGCCCGTGGCGCTGCTGCGCGAGCGCCGGTCGCCGTCGGCTTCGCCCTCCCCCGAA
The DNA here is from genome assembly GCF_040609575.1 of Streptomyces sp. NPDC004647. Lineage (NCBI taxonomy): Bacteria > Bacillati > Actinomycetota > Actinomycetes > Kitasatosporales > Streptomycetaceae > Streptomyces > Streptomyces sp. NPDC004647. The sequence goes on from NZ_JBEXKU010000015.1 coordinate 109,756, forward strand.
GGGGAGGACAACCCCTTCGCCCCACCGCCGGAGGGACAGCCGGACCAGCCCTGGCGGCCGCGTGGCCCGGAGGGTGGCGAGTCCGGAGGCGGCGGCGAGTCCGGGAGCGGGGAGGACGGCGACCGCGAGCAGGGGGACGACGGCCGCAGTCGGCAGCCGCACTGGGGCAGCCAGTGGAGCAGTCGCCAGCCGGGCCGGCAGAGCGGCGGCTTCGGCTCGGGTTCCGGTTCCGGTTCCGAGCAGCAGCAGAACGGCGGCAACGGTAAGAACGGCGGCCCGGGCGGCGGCCCCGGTCCCGGCGGCCTGCGCTGGGACCCGACGGATCCCCTCCAGCGCCGGGCCCGCTTTGCGCTGCTCTCGGGCATGTGGGGCTTCTTCTTCGCCCTGTTCAGCCTGCCGGAGATCGCGCTGCTGCTGGGTGCGCTGGCGGTGTACTGGGGGATCAGTTCGCTGCGCGGCAAGCCGGTCCGTATGAGCGCGGGTTCGGCGGACGCGGGCGCGGATGCCATCCGGACGGGGTCGACAGCCGGCACGGACACGAGCCCCGGAGCGGGTAGCGGTTCCGCCCCCGGCTCCGGTCCCGGCGCGAACGCCAAGCCGCAGACGACGGCGGCGGTCAGCGGCCTGGTCACGGGCTGCCTCGCCCTGGCGATCGTGGCGGCGACCTTTTCCCTGCAGATCGTCTACCGCGACTACTACACGTGCGTCGACGACGCCCTCACCCAGGCCTCCAAGCAGTCCTGCGAGGACCTCCTCCCCAAGCAGCTCCGCCCCCTGCTGAGCACACAGGACTGATACGGGAAGCCGGGCGCCCTGGCCGGTAGCCGGGCCGGGGACGGCCGGGACGACGGGCGCCGTGCAGGGAGCGCCACCCTGGGCCGTGTCCGACACATAGCGCCGTCCGCCGCATGGCCGGGCCAGTGGTGTCCGCTGCGTGCAGTTGCACGGCGGAAGAAGCGTCCGTGTAGTGGGCGGCTCGGACGTTCCGACAATGCGCAGCTGGGGGCAGGTCCCGCCGGGTGGGGGAGTGCGTGCCAGGGCGCCACGGTCAGGCGGGATGTGGCAGACAGCGCCTAGCGGGAGCGGTCCTCGTCCGGGGCGGCGCGCCGGGCGTCGGGCAGGCGTCCGTACGAGGGCAGCCCCGGTGGTGCGCCGGCGCCGCCAGGTGGCCGGGGCGGAGCCGTCACCGCACGAACCGTCTCCGTGGTGGTCCGCTGTGCCGTCAGCACCACGGTCGTACTCCCGGCTCCCCCCTGTCCTTCCTCCGTGCCGCGCGTCCACCACCACCGGAGCCCCAGCGCCCCAGGCACCCCCACCAGCGCCGTCCAGCCGAGTGCCGCCGCGGCCGTCAGCCACCGGTCCGGGCCGAAGTCCTCGAGCGCCTCCGCCCCGAGCGGACCGCCCGCGAGACCTGCGAGCAGCGCCATCGCCACCGCGCAGCCGAGACTCGCGAGGCCCGCCGTCAGCGCGGTCTCCCGCCACCCCTGGAGCGAGGCCGCGGCGCCGCGCCATACGACGGCCGCTCGGGCCGTGACGTACCCCACGGTCAGACCGGCCGCGACCGGCACCAGCACCGCCGTCCAGGTCAGCGGCCCGCCGGACCCCGGGCCCGGCACCGCCGCGAGCAGCGGGAAGTACGGCAGCTCCGGGTACGTCGACGCACCCCATGACCCCACCACGCTGCCCGCTCCCAGCGTGAAGCCGGGCCCGAGACCGTACGCGGCGCCCCAGACAGCGGCGTTCGGCGCCAGCGCGAACGCGAGCAGACCGGCCGCGAACCGCCCCGACCACGGCTGGGCGAGCTGCACCAGTGACTGCTGCACCGCGGCTCCGTGCCAGGCCAGCGACACCGCGACGAGCAGGGCGCCGCCGCCCAGCAGTACGGCCGTAGCGGCGGCCGCGCCCCGGAGTGCGGTAACGAGCCTGGGGCGCGTGAGCACCACCCACACGCCCCCCGGAACGCGGTCCAGCGCCCGCTCCGCGAGCGCGGGCAGCGGTTCGCGCGGCCGTCCGCTCGCCGTCCAGACCCCGTACGAGGCCGCCCCCACGACGACGATCGGCACATGCAGCAGCGCGCTGAGCGGATCGACGTCGATCGGTCCGCCGGACGCGTAGCCGACCGCGGCCACGCCGACCAGGAGATAGCCGGCGCTCAACCACCCGATCGTGGGAAACGCGGAGGGCGGCTCGTCCGCATGCCACGCGCCGTCCCCCCAGTCCTCTTCCCTCGCTTCGACCATGTGCCGCCCCGCGCGGTACAGCAGCCACAACGGCAACGCGCTCAGCAACAGCGGCGTCAGCCCGACCGGGGCGGGGTGCCCGGACAGCGTTTCCGTACGGACGAGTTCGGCGCCGTGCGCGAGCAGCCACAGGTCAGCGGCGATATGCAGGGCTCCGCCGGGGCCGCTGTCGGGATACGGCGAGCTGATCCAGAGCAGCAGCACCACGACGGTCACCGCACCGAGCCCGAGCCCGGCCGCGACCGCTCCGCCGAGCACCACCGGCGTGGCGGCCGGGACGCGCCGGGCACGTGTCCGGCCGGGCGAGGACAACGTCGCGCTGTGATCGGTCAATTGGGTCACGCGGTCATGCTGCCAACAACACACCATTCGTCCGTGCAGCGAGCTAATGGCCGTCGTGTCGCTCAATATATGGGTATGCACCTATTCGCTCTGCGCTGCACCACGAGTTCCGGCCGCCCGTCCGACGTGCGCGTGGAGTGGGCAGCATGACGTGGCGCAAGCGCAACGATGCAGAGGCAGCAGGCGCACCGGAGGGTGTGTCGCGGGCGGACGAATTGACGCGCCGTCACGCCGTTCAGAACGCTCCGGCCTCCACTCCTCTGCCGATCCGGCCGAAGCCCGCGTCCGGGCGCGGCCCCGAGGCCGCTGGGTCCACACCACCGCGCCGTGACCGCCCGAAGCACGCGCAGCGCCGTCAGGACTCGCACTCGCACATCACCGGTGGCCCGGGAACCGGCACGGGCACCGGCACGCGCAGCCCACTCCGTACCGACAGCAGCGAGGCGGCACCAGCGCCGCGTGACGCGCCGTCAACTACGAGAAAGTGGCTTCCCGGGATCTCCGTCTTCTCCGCCGACCCGGACCGCGCCCGGGCGCAACTCCCACCCCGCGACCGTAGGGGCGCCGGGACCCGCACCGCTCCGGCCGACGCGCCCCACGGTGTACGCGCGACTCTGGACCCGGCAGGCTTGCCCAGGGGGAAGAAGCCGGCGAAAGGCAGGTCTGCACGCACTGCGGACGGCCATCGCCCCGGCACCGGGGTCGGCACGGACGCCGCGGCGGCAACTCCCCGCCCCCGCACCTCTTCGCGCGGAGCGGTCGCCACGGCGGGCGGTCCCGCCGCAGCCTTCGACGCCCTCTACACCGCATACGCGGTCGGCCTCGTGCGGCAGACCTATCTGCTCACCGGACACCAACGGCTCGCCGAGCGAGCCGTCGAGCGCGCCTTCCACCAGGCGTGGCAGCACTGGCCCGAGGTGGCCGTCGACCGCGATCCGGCGGGGTGGGTGCGCGCGACCGCGTACGAGTACGCGCTCTCGCCCTGGCGCCGGCTGCGCCGCGTCCGTCTGCGCCCGTCGTCCACCGGGCCGGGGCCCGGGCGGGCGCTGGTCGGCGCGCTGCTCAGGCTCCCCGACTCCTACCGGCGTGCGCTGCTGCTCCACGACGGTGTCGGCCTCGGGCTTCCCGAGACCGCCGCGGAGTCCGAGGCGAGCACGATGGCCACGGCCGGCAGGCTCACGCACGGCCGGGCCGCCCTCGCCGAGATGCTGCCCGAGCTGGACGCGGCCCCGCCCGCGCGGCGGGGCGTGATTCTGCACCGGATGCTCAGCGAGGTGGCCGCCGCGCATCATGTGCGTACCGCGCCCGCCGCTTCCGTGAGGACCGGGAGCGAGCGCCGTACGCGGTTGTGGACGCGGTGCGTGCTGGGGCTCACCGCGCTGCTCGCGGCGGTGACGGCGTTCGTCGCGGTCCACAGCGGCACCGACGCTCGGAATCCGCCACAGGCGCCGGGCGAGCCCGGAGCGACAGCGTCACCCGCGGCCGGTTCGCACGCGGAGGGCCCGCCGACGGCCGAGCGGCGGTCCTGAAGATCCGGGAGCGCAACAGAAAAGGGGCGGGCGCAGCAGAAAAGGGGCGTGGGCCCGTACCTTCCGGTACGGGCC
>NZ_JBEXKU010000016.1:0-106314 GCF_040609575.1 Streptomyces sp. NPDC004647
GGCAGCCGGCTGCGCGGCGGACCCCGATGCCGCTGCCGATACCGGTGCCGAGGCATGCGCCGACGGCGAAGCGCCGGACCGCTGGGCCGCAGGCCACCGGCCGCACCGGCCACGGCGTTCACCGGCACCGCGACGTTCACCGATATCCGCGACATTCAGGGGGCGTCGGCGCGGGGCTTCTCAAGCCGAGCGGTCCAGCAACCCAGGGTCCACCCCGTGAACGAAGGGCAGGCCCCGGGCGTACAGCTCCAGTTCGTCAACCGCCGCGTCGGCCAGCCGCCGCAACTCGGCGCCCAGAGAGCCCGCCAGATGCGGCGTCAGCAGTACGTTCGGCAGGTCGTACAAGGGTGATTCGGCCGGCAGGACCTCGGGGTCCGTGTGGTCGAGTACGGCGTGCAGGCGCCCGGAGACGAGCTCCTCGGTGAGCGCCGCGGTGTCCACGAGCGAACCGCGCGCGGTGTTGATGAGCGTGGCGCCATCCGGCATGAGGGCGAGCCGCGCCGCATCGAAGAGGTGCCGGGTGCCGGGGAGTTCGGGCGCGTGGATGCTCACCACATCGCTGCTCCGGGCCAGTTCGTCGAGACCGGCCGCTTCCACGCCCAGTCCGGAGGCCTCCGCCGGGTCCAGGTACGGGTCGTGCACCAGCACCCGCAGGTCGAACGGGCGGAGCAGCTCGATGACCCGGCGGCCGATCCGGGAGGCGCCGACGATGCCCACGGTGCGGCGGTAGTTGCCGATGCCGGGGAAGCTCCGCAGCACATTCACCCGCCCGCGCTCCGCGCTGTAGGCCCGGGCTGCGGCCAGTACACGCTTGTTGGAGAAGAGGACCGCGGCGACCGTGTACTCGGCCACGGGGAGGGCATTGGCGGCGGCCGCGCTGGAGACGAGGAGGCCGCGCTCCCACGCGGCGGCGGTCACATGGTGTCTGACCGTGCCCGCGGCGTGGACGACGGCCCGCAGCCGCGGCATACGGGCCAGCGCGTCGGCGGTCAGCGGCGGGCAGCCCCAGCCGGTGAACAGCACTTCGGCCGAAGCGAGTGCCTTGACGGCGACGGGGTCGGGGCAGCCGAAGTCGGTGACGAGGAGCCCGGTGTCCACCTCGGCAGAGCGGCGGAGCCGCTGCACGGTGGCTGCCTCGAGAAGGGCGTCGCGGGTCTCCGCGGTCATGGCGAGGACGGTGTACGGGCGTCTGATCACCTGTGGCTCCAGGGGTTCACTCGAAACCAGCCCGATCGCAGCAATTCGCCTCGCGACGACCGGATATGACGAGGCATCAGTCCGGGATGACGGCGCCGGGCGCCCGGCCCTCGCAGCCCGAGGCCCGGCTCACGATCGAATCGCGTTGATGGGTGTACGTCAACGCGGCAACCTGATAGGAAAGCTTCCTAACGATTGCTCTCCACCGGCAACTACCCCCCATCCGGAGGACTGAGGACATATGAGAACCCGCTCCATAGGCAAGGGGCTTCGCCCCATGACCCGCGTCGCGCTCGGGCTGGCCCTGCTCGCCGTGCCGGCCACCGCGGTTGCCACCACAGCCGGACCCGCGGAGCAGCAGAAGCAGGCCTCGCAGGCACCGGCGGCACAGTCGGCGGACGGGCTCGACGATCCCGCCAAAAAGGACATTGCGATGCAGCTGGTCTCCAGCGCGGAGAACTCCTCGCTGGACTGGAAGGCGCAGTACAAGTACATCGAGGACATCGGCGACGGCCGCGGCTACACGGCGGGCATCATCGGCTTCTGTTCCGGCACCGGCGACATGCTGGACCTGGTGGAGGCCTACACCGACGCCAAGCCGGGGAACGTCCTGGCGAAGTACCTGCCCGCGCTGCGCGAGGTGGACGGCAGCGACTCGCACGAGGGCCTGGACCCGGACTTCACCGGCGACTGGAAGAAGGCGGCCCAGGATTCGGCCTTCCGGAAGGCCCAGGACAAGGAGCGGGACCGGGTCTACTTCAACCCCGCGGTCAGCCGGGCCAAGCAGGACGGCGTGGGCACGCTCGGCCAGTTCGCGTACTACGACGCCATCGTCATGCACGGCGGCGGCACTGACTCGACGAGCTTCGGCTCGATACGCGAGAAGGCCCTGGACAAGGCCGAGCCGCCGGCTCAGGGCGGTGACGAGGTGAAGTACCTCAACGCGTTCCTCGACGCCCGGGTCTGGGCGATGAAGCAGGAGGAGGCGCACAACGACACCAGCCGGGTCGACACCGCGCAGCGCGTGTTCCTCAGGAAGGGCAACCTCGACCTGGACACGCCGCTGGACTGGAAGGTCTACGGCGACAGCTTCCACATCGACTGACCCGCGCCCGGATCACCGAGGCCGCTCGCGGGAGAGTCCCGCGAGCGGCCTCGGCGCCTTCCCGCCGCGTTTTCCCACCGCGTTCCGGTTGTCGTTCGGCCGTGGCTCAATGGACGGTGGCGGCGGCGGGCTCCCCCGCATCCGCGGAAGCACCTGTCCCGCCGGGCACCGGCGCGCCGCTCTCGCCGGAATCCGCTTTACTCCCCAGGTGGTTGAAGAGCAGGTTCAGCACGATCGCCGCCACGCAGCCCGTACTGATGCCGGAGTCCAGGATCACCAACAGGTCGTCCGGGAAGGCGTGGTAGAAGCCGGGTGCCGCGATCGGGATCAGTCCGACGCCGACCGACGCGGCGACGATCAGGGCGTTCTCGCCCTTCTCCATCGCCGCCGAGGCCAGGGTCTGGATACCGCTGGCGGCGACCGAGCCGAAGAGCACGACGCCCGCGCCGCCCAGCACCGGCAGCGGTACGAGGGCGATGACCGACGCGGCCAACGGGCAGAGGCCGAGCAGGATGAGGATCCCGCCGCCGGTGGCGACGACGTAGCGGCTGCGCACCTTCGTCATGGCGACCAGGCCGATGTTCTGCGCGAAGGCGCTGCACGCGAAGCCGTTGAAGACCGGGCTGATGGCGGTGCCCAGGGTGTCGGCGCGCAGACCGCCCTCGATGGTCCGCTCGTCCGCCGGGCGGTCGACGATCCGGCCGAGCGCGAGCATGTCCGCGGTGGATTCGGTCATGCAGACCAGCATCACGATGCACATCGAGACGATCGCGGCCGCCTCGAACTGCGGTGCGCCGAAGTGGAAGGGGGTCGGGAAGCCGATCAGACCCGCGTCCTCGATGGTGCCGAAGTCCGTCATGCCCAAGGGGATGGCGACGATTGTTCCGGCGACCAGGCCGAGGAGGATGGCGATCTGCTGGAGGAAGCCGCGCAGCACCTTGCGCAGCAGCAGCACGATGGCGAGCGTCAGGGCGGCCATGCCGATGAACTTCGGCGATCCGTAGCCCTCGGCCGCGGGGTCACCGCCCTGGGACCAGTTGAAGGCGACCGGCAGCAGGGAGACGCCGATCAGCGTGATGACCGTGCCGGTGACGACCGGCGGGAGGAACCGTACGAGTCTGCAGAAGTACGGGGCGAGGACGAAGCCCAGCAGACCCGCCACGATGACCGCGCCGAAGATGATCGGCAGGGCGTTCTCGGGACTCTGGGCCTTGCCGATGGCGACCATCGGGGTGACACCGGCGAAGGAGACTCCGTTGACGAACGGCAGCCGGGCGCCGATCTTCCAGAAACCTATCGTCTGCAGCAGTGTGGCCAGACCCGCGGTGAACAGGCTCGCGCCCATCAGGAACGCGGTCTCGGAGGCGTTCAGGCCGACGGCGGGCCCGAGGATCATGGGCGGGGCCACCACGCCCGCGTACATCGCGGCGACGTGCTGGAGGCCGCTGGTGACCAGCTTGAAGGGCGGAAGGGTGTCGTCGACCGGATGCCTGTCCCGGGCGGGGGCGTGCTGGTCCCCCGGCACGGTGACCGGGTGCGCTGCTGCGCCTGCGTCTGCGTCCTTCTCTGCGTCTGCGTCTGCCTCTGCGTCTGCGTCTGCGTGAAACCTGGGCTTTGCTGCCACGGCGGTTCCCTCCGGTCGGTTGCACGTCACCGGACGCGACGTGGTTTTCAGGAGGTGGTGCGAAGTGATGCCTGGTGCTCTTCTCACCCCGCCCGGGGGCGCGGACTTGGTGTCCGCGCCCCCGAACGCGGCTGCTACGGGCCCCGCTCGGGTCCGTAGCCTCCGGCAGGGAAGCCGTCCCCTCCCTGCCGGGTGCCGGTGCGTGGCGCGCGCCTCCGGTGCGTGCCCGGAGGCGCCGACCCTCGGAGGCGTCAGCCCTCGGGGGCGTCAGCCCTCGGAGGCGCCGACCCTCGGGGGGCGTCAGCCCTCGGAGGCGCCGACCCTCGGGGGCGTCAGCCCTCGGAGGCGCCGACCCTCGGGGGCGTCAGCCTTCAGATGCGTCGCCCCTCGTCGGCGCCGCCCCTCGGAGGCGTGACCGTCGGTGTCACCCCTCGTCGGCGATACGCGCCAGCCGCTGGGCCTCCTCCCGCGCGCCGCGCGCGACGGCGTCCTCGTCGACCGTCGTGAGGTGGCCGTCCTCGACGACCGGCTCGCCGTTGATGAGCGACAGGGTCACCGGGGCCGCCGCGCCGAGGACCAGCGCCGCGACCGGGTCGGCGATCGAGGAGTGGCCGATGCCGTCGAGTTTCCAGAGCACGAGGTCGGCGAGCTTGCCCGCCTCGATCGAGCCGATCTCGTCCGCCCGGCCGAGGACCTGCGCGCCACCGTACGTACCCAGGCGCAGCGCCTGGCGGGCGTTCAGGGACCTCTCGCGGTGGGGGCCGAGGCGGTTGATGAGGAGGGCGTTGCGCAGCTCGGTGTGCAGCTCGCCGGACTCGTTGGAGGCGGTGCCGTCCACGCCCAGCCCGACGGGGACTCCGGCGGCGAGCATGTCCGGGACGCGGGCGATCCCGGCGGCCAGGCGGGCGTTGGAGGACGGGCAGTGGGCGACGCCGGTGCGGGTACGCCCGAAGGCCTCGATGTCGGAGTCGTTCATATGGACGCAGTGCGCCATCCACACGTCCTCGCCGAGCCAGCCGGTGGACTCGAAGTAGTCGGTCGGGCCCATGCCGAACAGCTCCTTGCAGAACTGCTCCTCCTCGACGGTCTCCGAGCCGTGCGTGTGCAGCCGTACGCCCTTGCGCCGGGCCAGCGCCGCGGCCTCGCGCATCAGGTCCGTGGAGACCGAGAAGGGCGAGCAGGGGGCGGCCGCGATGTGCAGCATCGAGCCGAAGGAGGGGTCGTGGTAGGTGTCGATCGCGGCTTCGGTGGCGAGCAGCGCGGCCTCAGTGGTCTCGACCGCGAAGTCGGGCGGCAGACCGCCGTCCGACTTCCCGCGGTCCATGGAGCCGCGGGTCGCGGTGAAGCGCACACCCATCTCGGCGGCCGCGCCGACCTCGGCCGCGAGCAGATCGCCGACGCCACGGGGGAAGACGTAGTGGTGGTCCATGGTGGTGGTGACGCCGCCGCGGACCATCATCGCCAGGGAGCCGCGGGCAGCCGCGTGGACCATCTGCTCGTCGATGCGCGACCAGATCGGATAGAGCGCGACCAGCCAGTCGAAGAGGTTGGCATCCTGGGCGAGGCCGCGGGTGAGCCACTGGTAGAAGTGGTGGTGGGTGTTGACCAACCCGGGGGTGACCAGGTGTCCGGTGCCGTCGACGCGCCGGACGACGGCTTCGAGGTTCTCGGGGGCCTTGCCCGCGCCCACCGATTCGATGCGGTTGTCCGCGACGACGACGTGGCCCGAGGCGTACTCGGTGTCGTTCGGGTCCACGGTCGCGATGGCGCAGTTCTCGATGACGATGCGCTGAGCCGCCATGTCAGGTTCCTCGTTCTTCCCTCTGGAGGAGCGGACCCGGGGTCGGGCGGGGTAACGACCGGTCCGCAGTGCTCTGTTGTGCAGTTGCCCCGCGTCCCCCTGTTCCTGACACCGGCGCGCGCGTCGGGGGTAGGGCAGGTTGCTACAGGTTGGTCAGGTCCACCGGGATCCGCGGCTCTGCGCCGTCGCGCAGGACGGACCCCTCGATCAGGCCGTACGGGCGGTCGGCCGCGAAGTACACGGCCCCGTCCGGGGTGTCGTTCTTCAGGCCGAACGGCTCCAGGTCGACCAGGAAGTGGTGCTTGTTCGGGAGTGAGAGGCGGATCTCCTCGATCTCGGGACGGCCGTCGATGACCCGGGAGCCCATCTCGTACAGCGTCTGCTGGAGGGAGAGGCTGTAGGTCTCGGCGAAGGCGTGCAGCAGATGGCCGCGCGCCTGCGCGTACGACTCGTCCCAGCCGGGCATCGGCTCCTCGCCACCGGCCCAGCCGTACCGCCAGCGGGCGTGCACCTCGGTGGCCAGGACACGGTCGTACGCCTCCTGGAGGGTGGTGTACTCGTCCTTCACATAGCCCCAGAACTCCGAGTCGGTGGAGTTCAGGACGGTGAGGTCCTTGAGGCCGGCCACGACCTCCCACCGCTCGCCGTCGAAGGTGATCTGGGCGGTACGGGTCTCCTGCCCCTTGCGGACGAAAGAGTGCTCGGGCTGGTCGGCGCCGGGGAGATGGGGACCGGCGCCGGAGGGCTCGATCCGCTCCCAGGCGTACTCCTCGATGCGGATACGGGCTTGCTTGATCGGCTCCTGGCTGGTCACGAAGTGGCGGGCCAGATGGATGCCGAACTGCTCGGCCGACTCGATGCCGTGCTTCTTGGCGAAGGCGTACACGGTGTTCTTGGTCGTGTCGGTGGGCAGCACATGGGCGTTGCTGCCGGAGGTGTGCACCTCGTCCATGTCGCCGGAGAGGGCGACCGAGACGTTGAGGTCCTTGATGTGGTGGGTGCCGCCGTTCCGCGTGACCCTGACGACGCGGTTCTCCGCTTTGCCGTACTGGTTCTGGCCCAGGACCACCGGGCGGGCGGGCGGCAGAGAAGGTGACATATCGGTGCTAGCTCCCTCGGTATACGGAGTAGCCGAACGGGTTGAGCAGCAGCGGCACGTGGTAGTGCTCCCCCGGCTCGACGGCGAACGTGATCGCCACCTCCGGGAAGAAGGCTCCGCTGTCCCTTGCGCGGGGGGCGTCCTGCTGTTCCTCGGCTTGCTGACGCGAGCTGTGCTGATGTGCGAAGTACGGCTCGACCGCGAAGAAGAGCCGTACGTGGGTCGTGCCCTCCGGCGGAGCCGGGAGGTCCTTGCAGCGCCCGTCCGCGTCGGTCCTGGAGGTTCCGTACGCGGTCCAGGCGCCGTCACGGCCCCGTCGTACGGACAGCTCGACGGCGACGCCCTCGGCGGGACGTCCGGCACTGGTGTCCAGGATGTGCGTGGAGACCGAAGCGGTGGTGTCGCTGCTCATGCTGCGGGTCCTTCATCTGCGAGGCGGGCCAGCCGGATGCGGTTGATCCTGCCCAGTTGCTCCCGGACGGTCTCGCGCTCCTCTTCCGGCGTGTTGCCGAGCCGGTCACGGACCGCGTCCCGCATCTGCTCTCCGGTCAGGCCGGTGGCGCAGATCAGGAAGACATGCCCGAACCGCTCCTGGTAGGCCAGGTTGAGTTCCAGCATCTCCGCCCGGAGCTCCTCGGAGGCTCCGGCCATCCCGCTCTGTTCACGGGAGGAGGTCGGGTCGCCCGGCTTCGGCCGGCCGATCGGCGGGTGCCCCGCCATGGCTTCGGCCAGGTCCTCCGCGGTGAGCCCGGCCATGGCGGCGTCGCTCGCCGCGAACAGGTCCCCGGGTGTGGCGTACGGGCGCCGGGCGAGCACCCCGTTCCCCCACGCCGTACTGGCGCAGACCGCGTGCAGCGCGGCTCGTGCCACGCTGTCCTGAGAGGTGTTGAACCGGGTGAGGCCCGGCGGGGAAGTCGACGTCACGGGTGCCTCCGTGGCCTGATGCCCAGTGCGGTCCGGTCCGGCCGATCATGCCGGGCACCACACAGCTAACGCCCTGCACCGAGATTTCGTCAACACTTTGTTGAATCAATCGTGCGGACGGCACCCCGCAACGCCCGGACGGCGCTGGCGCCCATGGCCCACCGTCGCACGCGCCCCGACGTGGCGTTCCGGCCTCAGCCCTCGCCCTTTTCCCTGTTCAGGTAGTTGTAGACGGTGAAGCGGCTGACCCCCAGGGCCCCGGCCACCGTCTCCACGCCATGCCGTACGGAGAAGGCGCCGCGCGCCTCCAGCACCCGGACGACCGACTGCTTCGTCTTCCGGTCCAGTTCCGAGAGCGGCACGCCGTGTCGGCGCTGCAGTTCGGCGAGGATGTGGTCGAGCGAGTCCGACAGATGGGGCAACCGTACGGCCAGCAGGTCCCGCCCCTCCCAGGCGAGGACGACATCGTCACCCTGGGCGAGCTCCGGGGCGAGCATCTCGCCGCCCATGGCGTCGACGAGCGGCTTGACCGCCGCGATGAACGGGTGGTCGCCGGGCCCGGTCATCCGTCGCCCTCCCCGATCACATTGAGCTGCATCGAGACCCGGGTGGCACCTGCCTCCAGGGACTTGCGCAGCAGCTCGTCCACCGCGGCCAGCACGGCCCCGGCCGGCCCCTCGGCGGTGTTGCCGAACGGGCCCACGTCCACGGCGTCCAGCCCGGCGGCCGATACGACCTCACGCGCGACCACCGCATGGGGCGGGGGCTCGTCGAGGTCGAACGGCTCGGTCGTGAATTCCACCCTCAGTCTCACGCCCACAACCTACTGCGCCCCCTCCGGACCGCGACATCCCAGGAGCCCGCAGCCCCTCTTGACAGTCAGCACGAGCCCCTGCACGCTTTCCATTAAGCAGAATAAACTTTCCGCAATATGGAAGGAGCGCACTCGTGGCCCTCCCAGAGGCAGGCAGCGCGGACCGGCGCTTCGATGTGAATCTCTCGATCCTCTTCACTGAGCTCCCCCTCCTCGAGCGTCCGGCCGCGGCCGCGGAGGCCGGCTTCACGGCGGTCGAGCTGTGGTGGCCATGGGTCGGCTCACCCACCCCGGAACAGGCCGAACTCGACGCCCTGGGGGATGCGTTGAACGACTCCGGCACCCAGCTGGTGGGGCTGAACTTCTACGCGGGACAGCTGCCGGGGCCGGACCGCGGCGCGCTGTCGTCGCCCGGTGAGGAGTCGGACCGTTTCCGGGCGAACATCGACGTCGCCGCGGACTTCGCGCAGTCCGTGGGCTGCACGACGCTCAACGCGCTCTACGGCAATCGCGTCGAGGGCGTGGAGCCGGCGGTCCAGGACCGCCTGGCGCTGGACAACCTGGTCCTGGCGGCCCGCGCTGCCGACCGGGTGGGAGCGACCCTGCTCATCGAGGCGCTCAACCGGCCCGAGTCGCCGCTGTATCCGCTGGTGAGCGCCCCGGCGGCGATCGACGTCGTGGACCGGGTGAACGCGGCCTCCGGGCTCGGCAACACCAAGTTCCTGATGGATCTGTACCACCTGTCGATGAACGGCGAGGACCTGTACGAGGTCATCGACCGCTACGCCGACAGGACCGGGCACGTACAGATCGCGGACAACCCGGGCCGCGGCGCCCCCGGTACGGGGTCACTTCCGCTGGGCGAGCTCCTGGAGCACCTGACGAAGGCCGGCTACGACGGCTGGGTCGGTCTGGAGTACAAGCCCGACGGCCCGAGCGCCGACTCCTTCGACTGGCTGCCGGGCGGTTCCCGCGCGGCGCGCTGACATCTGACGTCGTCACACCGGCCGAGGGCCGCCGACCGCTCCGCGGCCGGACGGGCCCGTGACCCGACGGGCCCGTGACACGAGGCGTCACGCCCCTGCCCACGAGCCGACGGGCCTGTCCTGTGCCCGGTCGGCGACCCGCTACGCGGCCGACGACCTGACCGGCCCTCGACACGAGGCATCACGCCCGCCCTGCCCACGAACCTCATCGAGAGGACGCCATGAGCACCACCGCCCAAGCCCCCACGCCACAGCCGAAGATCGCCTGGATCGGACTCGGAATCATGGGCTCCCCCATGGCCGAGAACCTGATCAAGGCCGGCTACCCGGTCACCGGCTACACCCTGGAGCAGGACAAGCTGGACCGGCTCGTCGCAGGCGGCGGCACCGCCGCCGCGTCGACGGCCGAGGCCGTCAAGGACGCCGACGTCATCATCACGATGGTCCCTGCCTCCCCGCAGGTCGAGGCCATCGCGTACGGCGACGACGGCATTCTGGCCAACGCCAAGCGAGGCGCCCTGCTGATCGACATGTCCTCGATCACCCCGCAGACCTCGATCGACCTGGCCGAGGCCGCGGCCGCGAAGGGCATCAACGTCCTGGACGCGCCCGTCTCCGGCGGCGAAGCCGGTGCGGTCGAGGCCGTACTGTCGATCATGGTCGGCGGCGAACAGGCGGACTTCGACCGGGCCGAGCCGATCTTCGAGGCCCTCGGCAAAACCATCGTCCTGTGCGGCCCGCACGGCTCCGGCCAGACGGTGAAGGCCGCCAACCAGCTGATCGTCGCCATCAACATCCAGGCGGCGGCCGAGGCCGTGGTCTTTCTGGACAAGTCCGGCGTGGACCTCGCCGCCGCGCTCGACGTACTGAACGGCGGCCTGGCCGGGTCCACCGTGCTGACCCGGAAGAAGGCCAACTTCCTGGCGCGCGACTTCACCCCGGGCTTCCGTATCGACCTGCACCACAAGGACATGGGGATCGTCATCGACGCGGCCCGCACTGTCGGCGCCGCCCTCCCGGTCGGCGCGGTCGTCGCCAATTTGGTGGCCTCGCTGCGTGCCCAGGGCGACGGCGGCCTGGACCACTCCGCGCTGCTGCGCGGCGTCGAGCGTCTCTCCGGACAGAAGGCCGAGGGCACAGCGTCATGACCGCGCAGAAGCAGCAGACGAAGACTCAGGCACAGGCACAGACGCAGACGCAGGAGCAGGAGCAGCAGCCGTACGCGACCGGTACGAAGATGCCCGCCATGCGAGCCGCCGTCCAGATCATGAAGGACGAGGGCGTCGACATCGCCTTCGGCTGTCCCGGCGCCGCGATCCTGCCGCTCTACAAGGCGATGGAAGAGGTCGGCGGCATCGAGCATCTGACGGTCCGCCACGAAGAGGGCGCGACCCACATGGCCGACGGCTGGGCCCGTACGAACGGCCGGGTCGGCGTCGCCATCGCCACCTCGGGACCGGGGGCGACCAACTTCATCACCGGCCTCTACACCGCGCAGGCCGATTCCATCCCGATGGTGTGCATCACCGGCCAGGCCGTCTCCCCCAAGCTGCACCAGGAGGCGTTCCAGGCGGTCGACATCGTCGAGATCGCGCGTCCGGTCACCAAGTGGGCCGTGCAGATCAAGGAGGCGGCGCAGATTCCGTGGGCCTTCCGGGAGGCCTTCCGGATCGCCAGGGAGGGCCGCCCCGGGCCGGTCCTGATCGACATCCCGGTCGACATCGCCCGGCGCGAGATCCGGTACGACGCCTCGATCGACACCAGGCTGCCGGTGGAGATCCCCAAGCCGCACCCGCCGCGCGTCGAGGCCGCCCTCGACCTGCTGCTGGCGGCCCGTAAGCCGCTGATCCTGGCGGGCGGTGGCGTCATCCTCGCGGACGCCGCGGACGAGCTGCGCAAGCTGGTCGAGTATCTCCATGTGCCGTTCCAGGTCACCCTGATGGGCAAGGGCGTCATCGAGGACGATCACGAGCTGAACCTGGGCACGACCGGTATCCAGACCTCGCAGCGCTACGCCAATGCCTCCTTCCTGGAGTCGGACTTCGTCCTCGCCGTCGGTGCCCGCTTCGGCGACCGCCATACCGGCGCGAACATCGACGTCTACAAGGGCGACCGCACCTTCGTCCATGTCGACATCGAGCCGACCCAGCTCGGCAAGGTCATCGAGCCGGACCTGGGCATCGTCTCCGACGCCGGGCTCTTCCTGAAGGCGCTGCTGGACGCCGCGAAGAGGCGCCGCGCCACGGCCGGTGTCCCCGACTGGGTGGCGCGCTGCCAGGAGCTCAAGCGGACCCTCGTGCGCAAGGAGGACTTCGACTCGGTCCCGGTCAAGGCCCCCCGGGTCTACAAGGAGATCAACGAGATCTTCGACGAGGACACCTACTTCGTCACCGCGATCGGCCTCTACCAGATCTGGGGCGGCCAGCATCAGAAGGCCCACAAGCCGCGCCGCTACCAGGTCTGCGGCCAGGCCGGCCCGCTCGGCTGGGAGGTACCGGCCGCGATCGGCGTCAAGAAGGCCCTGGAAGGCATGGGCAGGGGCGGCACCGAGGTCGTCGGCATCGTCGGCGACTACGGATTCCAGTACATGGTCGAGGAGCTCGCCGTCGCGGCGCAGTACAACGTGCCGTATGTGCTGATCATGCTCAACAACGAGTACCTGGGCCTCATCCGCCAGGCCTCGATCGGCTACGACATGAACTATCAGGTCGACATCCACTACGACGAGCACGGCACCGACAACGTGAAGCTGATGGAGGCGTACGGCTGTTCCGGCCGCCGCGTCATCGACCCCGCCGACATCCGTTCGGCCATCGAGTGGGCCCGCAAGGAGGCCGTCTCGACCTCACGCCCGGTGCTCGTCGAGATCCTGATCGAGCGCGAGGCCAACACTCCGCACGGCCCGGACATCGACGCCGTCAAGGAGTTCGAGCCCGAGGCGTAGCGACCCGCCGGGCCTCACCCAAAGTTTCCAGGCGGCAGCGCTGACACATGTCCTGTCGCGCCCAAGCGCCGCCGCCTGGAACCCACTTCGAACCCACTTCAACGACCTATTGATGCTGTTCGAGGCGAATTCACCCGTGCAAGAACGAAGTCGCATGCGAACATATGAGCCGACCACTCCCCAAGGTCTCGCGCTTGGTGGAGCATGGGAGCGAACAGCCCTCCTACGGAACGTGCTGGAGCCGAACATGGCAGAGAGCGTGCCGGTGCGGTGCCCGGCGTGCCGCCGCGAGCACTGCTTCACCCCGTCCACCTTCCCCTGCGCCTGCGGCGCTCCGCTGACCCTTCCCGTACAGCGGGGAGCGCAGCCGGAGCCGTTGCGGCACCACACCTGGGACGAAGCCTGGGTGACGGTCCGCTGCCCGTCGTGCGCCCGTAAGGACCAGTGGCCGCAACCCGAACTGGGCTGTCCCTGCGGCACCATCATCCGGCTCCCGGTGGCCCAGCTGCCGGAAGAGCCGCTGCCCAGGACCACGGCCTCCGGCGTGAGCAGCACGGGCCTGGGCGGCCACGGAACCACGACGCAGGCACAGTCCTCGGCCGTGCTGCGCCCCGCCTTCCGCCCGGTCACGATCCGTACGAGCCGGGACGCGGTCACCGCGGCGGCGCAGTACCTGAAGTGGCTCGGCTTCACGAACGTGCTGCGGGCCGAGGAGCCCGCGCCGTCGGGCGTGGACCTGCGCGGCCCGGGCATCGTCGCGCAGGTGGACCCCACCACCCGGCCGTCCACCGTCCGCGATGTCGAGTGCCTCTGGCTCAACGGCCTCAACTCCTCGGCGGAGAGCGTCTTCTTCTCACTGGCCGGCTACTCCCGCCAGGCGCGGCTACGCGCCGATGACCTGCATATACCGCTCTTCGTCATGGACCTGACGGGCACGCCGCAGCCGGTCAACGACGCGGCGGACGACCTGATCCGCATGGGCGCCCAAGGCACGCCCTAGCTGTATTGATCACCATCCTGCACATCTGGAAGTGCCACGGCCCCAACGGCGAGCCCGAGCCCGGCGGCCCGCAGCGTTCGCAGAGCGAACCAACTGGGGCGTGCACCCGCGCTCCGTACCGAAGTCATTCCTGGTCAGGGTAGGCCCGCGTGGCCACCCTGTGTGATGGGAAAACCGAACTCGCCACCCTGACTACCGAGTTCGCACAGCAGCCTGGTCCGGATCAGGTGCTGGCAGGAGCCGGCCCGGAACAACCCACCCGCCCCCCAGTCTCAGGCCCAGGCGAGCTGCTCGGCGAACCGCTCGCGCAGCTCCACCTTGCGCACCTTGCCGCTGACCGTCATCGGGAAGACCTCCAGCACCTGGAGATAGCGCGGGACCTTGTAGTGCGCGAGCCGGCCCCGGCAGTAGCGGGCGAGCTCGTCACGGGTGAGGGGCTGGGCCGGGTCGCGTAGGACGACACAGGCCAGTATCTCCTCGCCGTACTTCTCGTCCGGCACGCCGACCACC
The DNA here is from genome assembly GCF_040609575.1 of Streptomyces sp. NPDC004647. Classification (NCBI taxonomy): domain Bacteria; kingdom Bacillati; phylum Actinomycetota; class Actinomycetes; order Kitasatosporales; family Streptomycetaceae; genus Streptomyces; species Streptomyces sp. NPDC004647. The sequence continues at coordinate 14,005 of NZ_JBEXKU010000016.1, forward strand.
TGCACATCGGCGATCTTGGGGTGCGTGTAGAGGAACTCCTCGATCTCGCGGGGATAGACGTTCTCGCCGCCCCGGATGATCATGTCCTTGATCCGGCCGACGATCTGCACATAGCCGTCCGTACGCATCACCGCGAGGTCGCCCGTATGCATCCAGCGACCGGCGTCGATCGCCTCCGCCGTCCTCTCCGGCTCCTGCCAGTAGCCGAGCATCACGCTGTACCCGCGGGTACACAGCTCGCCGGGCTCGCCGCGCTGGACCGTCACCCCGGTCGCCGGGTCGACGACCTTCACCTCGATGTGCGGCAGCACCCGGCCGACCGTTCCCGTACGCCGCTCGAGGTCGTCCTCGCGCCGGGTCTGCGTCGATACGGGTGAGGTCTCCGTCATGCCGTAACAGATGGAGACCTCCGCCATGTGCATCTCGGCGACGACCCGCTTCATCACCTCGGCCGGGCAGGGCGATCCGGCCATGATCCCGGTGCGCAGCGAGGACAGGTCGTACGTCGCGAAGTCGGGCAGGTTCAGCTCGGCGATGAACATCGTCGGCACGCCGTAGAGCGAGGTGCAGCGCTCGCGCTCTACCGCGTTCAGCGTGGCCGTCGGGTCGAAGCCGGGCCCCGGGATCACGATGCAGGCGGCGTGGCTGGTGGCCGCCAGATTGCCCATCACCATGCCGAAGCAGTGGTAGAAGGGCACCGGGAGGCAGATCCGGTCCTGCTCGGTGTAGCCGACCATCTCCCCCACCCAGTAGCCGTTGTTGAGGATGTTGTGGTGGGAGAGGGTGGCGCCCTTGGGGAAGCCGGTGGTGCCCGAGGTGTACTGGATGTTGACCGGGTCGTCGCAGCTCAACTCGGCGGCGCGGGCCGCCAGGCGCTCGCGCGGCACCTGCTTGCCCGCCGAGACGAGCCCGTGCCAGGTCGGATCGTCGATGTAGACGACATCGCGCAGCGCGGGGCAGTCGGCGCGGACCTGCTCGACCATCCGCCGGTAGTCGCTGTCCTTGTGCGCGGTGGAGGAGACCAGTACCTCGATGCCGGCCTGCTTCAGCACGTACGCCAACTCGTGCACCCGGTAGGCCGGGTTGATGTTGACCATGATCGCGCCGATCCGGGCGGTGGCGTACTGGACGAGCACCCATTCGGGGCAGTTGAGTGCCCAGATGCCCACCCGGTCACCCTTGTGGACGCCCTTGGCGATCAGGCCGAGGGCGACGTCGTCGACGGCCCGGCCGAACTCCGCGTATGTCCAGCGGCGCCCGGACGGGACGTCGACCAGCGCCTCGCGGTCGGGGTGTGCGGCGATGGCCCGGTCCAGGCTGATGCCGATCGTGTCACCGAGCAGCGCGCCCTTGCCGGTGCCACTGCTGTAGGAGAGCTCGGTCATGCGGGGTCCCCTTCGCGGTATTCGGCGGTGCTTCCCTGAGCAGTACGCTCGCGCAGCTCGATCCGGCGGATCTTGCCGGACACGGTTTTGGGGAGTTCGGCGAACTCGATGCGCCGTACGCGCTGGTACGGCGCCAGAATCTTCCGGCAGTGCGCGAACAGGAGATTCGCGGTCTCTGGTCCCGGTTCCCATCCCTCGGCGAGCACGATGTACGCCTTGGGCACCGCGAGCCGCAGCGGGTCGGGCGCCGGAACGACCGCGGCCTCGGCGACCGCCTCGTGCTCCAGCAGCGCGCTCTCGAGCTCGAACGGTGAGATCTTGTAGTCGGAGGCCTTGAAGACGTCGTCGGCCCGCCCGACGTAGGTGATGTAGCCGTCGGTGTCGCGGGAGCCGATGTCGCCGGTGCGGTAGTAGCCGCCCGCCGTGGCCTCGGCGGTGCGCTCCGGATCGCCGTGATAGCCCGTCATCAGGCCGACGGGAGGGCCGTAGGAACCGCCGGACAGGTCGAGACAGATCTCGCCCTCGTCGCCCGGCTCGCCGGTGGACGCGTCCAGCAGCGCGACGGCGAAACCGGGGGTGGGCCGCCCCATGGAGCCGGTCTTCAGGGGCTGACCGGGGGTGTTGGCGACCTGCACGGCCGTCTCGGTCTGCCCGAAACCGTCCCGTACGGTCACTCCCCAGGCTTCCCGTACCCGCTCGATGACCTCGGGGTTGAGCGGTTCTCCGGCGGCCACGACGTCGCGTGGAGGGGTGCGGAGCCGGGTGAGGTCGGCCTGGATGAGCATCCGCCAGACGGTCGGCGGGGCGCAGAAGGTGGTGATCGCGCAGCGGTCCATCTCCGCCATCAGCCGGGCGGCGTCGAAGCGCGTGTAGTTGTGGATGAAGACGGTCGCCTCGGCGTTCCAGGGGGCGAAGAGATTGCTCCAGGCGTGCTTGGCCCAGCCGGGCGAGGAGATGTTGAGATGCACGTCCCCGGGGCGCAGCCCGATCCAGTACATCGTCGCCAGATGGCCGGCCGGATAGGACAGGTGGGTGTGCTCGACGAGCTTGGGCCTGGCGGTGGTGCCGGAGGTGAAGTAGAGCATCAGGGGGTCGGTGGCGAGGGTGGGCCCGTCCGGCTCGAACAGGGCGGGCTGCTCGTACGCGTCCTCGTACGCCTGCCGGCCGGGGCCCGCGCCGCCGACGGAGATCCGGGTGTACTCCCCCGGCACGTCGTCGAACTTCACGGTGTCCTCGGCCCGTACGACCACATGCCGGGCGCCGCCGCGCTCGACGCGGTCCGCCAGGTCGAGCGGGCCGAGCAACGGGGTCGCGGGGATGACGACGGCGCGCAGCTTCATCGCGGCGAGCGCGGTCTCCCACAGCTCGACCTGGTTGCCGAGCATGACGACGATCCGGTCGCCGGCCCGTACGCCCTGCGCGCGCAGCCAGTTCGCGACCTGGTTCGATCTTTCGGACATTTCGGCGAAGGTGAGCCGCTGCTCGCTGCCGTCCTCCTCGACGATGTGCAGGGCGGGGCGGTCGTTGCCCTCGGCGATCCGGTCGAACCAGTCGAGCGCCCAGTTGAAGCGCTCCGGGCGGGGCCAGCGGAAGCCCGCGTAGGCCTCCGCGTAGTCCTCCCGGTGCCGCAACAGGAAATCCCGGGCCTCCCGGAACTCCTGCGTCGCACTGGTTACCGCCATCTGTCCTCCTCATTGCCGACCGCTCACCTAGCATCGTGTAATCAGTGACCTGGGTCTCACTACCCCCGGACGGGGGTGAAGGGGGTGGCCGTGGCGCAGACGGGCGAAGCGGTTGAGGTACGAGCGGCGCTGCTCAGCCTGCGCCGCACCAGCGGGCTGCCGATCGCCTTCGGCGGACTGCTGGAGGACAACCGGCAATTGCGGATCGGCGAGTTGAGCGGGGCGAGGACGGGGGCGCTGCGCGGTCTGATGGTGGCGACGGGCAACGGACTGGGGGGCAAATCGGTCGCCCTGACCCGGCCGGTGGCGGTGGCGGACTATCAGTCCTCGCGCACGATCAGCCATGAGTACGACGCCGCGGTGGGGGCGGAGGGACTGCGGGCCGTGCTGGCGGTGCCGGTGGTCGTACGGCGCCGGGTGCGCGGTGTGCTCTACGGCGCGCTGCGGGAGCCGATGCCGCTGGGCGACCGCACCCTGTCGGCGGCGGTGGAGACGGCCCGCGAGCTGGAACAGGCGCTGGCCGTACGGGACGAGGCCCAGCGGCTGCTGGCGGCCCACCCCGCCCCGGGGCGCTCACCGGCCGGCACGGCGGGTACAGCCGCGTGGGAGGAGGTCCGGGAGGCGCACGGGGAACTGCGGGCACTGGCGCCGCGGGTGGCCGACCCGGCGCTGCGCGAGGAGGTCCTCTCCGTATGCGGCCGGCTCGCGGCGGCGGCCGGTGCGGACGGAGGCCCGGCGGTCTCCGGCGGCCCGCGGTCCTCCGGGCCCGGGGCGCGGGCGGCGGACGTACGGCTCACGCCGCGCGAGTTGGACGTGCTGTCCTGCGTGGCTGCGGGGGCGACCAATGCGAGCGTGGCGGCCGCGCTGGGCCTGCGCCCGGAGACGGTGAAGGGCTATCTCCGCGCGGCCATGCGCAAACTGGGCGCGCACACCCGCCTGGAGGCGGTGGTCACGGCCCGCCGCGGGGGGTTCCTGCCGTAGCTTCGCCGCGCGGCGGCGGGCCGGCCGCTGGAGGCCCGCGCCGGGGCGGTGGTGCGGTCGTTCGAAATGGGACCGTTTGACCCCGGGCGGGGGAGGTACTCGGGGTCGGTGTTGCTGGTCAGACCTCCGGGGGTCTATCCGCCCCAGGGCGATTCCCATCTGTTGCGGGACGCCCTGACGAATGCGGCCCTCCCCCCGGGGGCGGCGGCCCTGGATGTCTGTACCGGTACGGGCCTGCTCGCCGTCGCCGCGGCGCGTCTGGGCGCGGGACAGGTGTCAGCCGTGGACATCTCCGCATCGGCCGTCCTGGCTGCCCGGTGCAACGCATGGCTGCGCCGGCTCCCCATCAGGGTGCACCACGGAGACTTCCTCTCCTGCGCAGCGGGGCGCCGGTACGACGTGGTCACGGCGAACCCGCCCTACGTACCCTGCCCCCGCCACGCCGCCTGGAGCACGAGAAGGGCCCGCTCCTGGGACGCCGGGGAGGACGGCCGTTGGTACCTGGACCGGCTCTGTGCGGCGGCACCACACCTGCTGAAGGCCAACGGCATGCTCCTGATGGTGCATTCCGCCCTGTGCGGACCCGCCGTGACCGTACGGATGCTGCGCGACACCGGCCTCAAAACGTCCGTCGTGGCCCGTCGCCGCCAACCCTTCGGCCCCGTCCTTCTCAGCCGCGCCGGATGGCTGGAGGACCAGGGCCTCATCGCCCCCGGACAGCGGGAAGAGGAGCTGGTGGTCATCCGTGCCGACCGCGTCCCGTCCCCATCCTGAACACCCCGCGCCGGACCGGCGCGGCGGCTGCGCCGCCCGAGACCGGGAACCGCGCAGGGTCATCATCGAACCGGGCGGACCGACGCTCGTGGAAGGGCCGGTCGAGGTGGTGCTGCCCGACGGCCGTACGGTCACCTCCGACCGGTTCATGGTCGCCATCTGCACCTGCAGGCGCAGCGGTAGCTACCCCTGGTGCGACACCAGCCACCGGCGGCGGACCCACACCGGCCAGGAAGCGGCCACCGGCCCGGAAACTGCCCGGAGCACGGTCACCTCACGGCAGGCGGAGCCGGAGCGATCACGGCAAAGGGAGCCGGAGCGATGACGACCCACCGCTCCATGCCTCGAGCAGCCGGCGGCCGAGGTGGTCCTCCAGCAGCTCCGTCGCCTGCATGCCCAGCACCACGTCCCCGGCCAGATCCGGATCGCCGGCCAGCAGATCGGCGATCACGTCGTGGCGCATGATCTGCTCGTGCACCGCGTCCGCTTCGATGTGCTCGCTGTAGAAGTGGACGCACGCCTCGGGCGCCTCCATGCGCCGCAGGGCGCGGACCATACGCCGCGCGCTCGGCGCGGTGGTGATCTCGGCCGCCGCGAAGTGCCCGACCAACGCGCCGCGCAGGGCACGGTGGAGGCCGAACAGGGACATCATGTTGACGATCGCCATGGACGGCGCGGGCACGGCGTCCAGATAGTGCAGATAACCGGTCTCCAAGCCGGCCCCCGCCAGAAGGTCGGCGTAGAGCCGGGAGTGCATCCGCTCGGCCCGGCCACCACCGAATTCGTCGTACTCCACGGCGACCAGCGAGGCCTTGGCGCGTCCCTGCAGCCGGGGGATGACCCAGGCGTGCGGGTCGGCCTCCTTGAGGTGGTAGACCGACCGGTGCACCAGGTACTCGCGCATCTGCCACCACTCGCCGTGGTCGCACAGGTGGTGGGAGACGCCCGTGCCCCGTACCGGCTCCACCAGCAGCGCGTCGAGAGCGCTGTCGACATCGCGGCCTCCTGCCGTGCCGGAGCGCAGGGCGTCCAGGAAGACTCGTTCGGCCCGGCCTCGGAAGCACAGCAGTCCCGGTTCCCACTCCCAGGCGTCATCCACTCCGCGGAAGCCCCGGTAATGCAGTTCGTAGCAGAGCTGCAGCGCCAGATGCAGGTCCTCGCCGAAGGGGTCGCAGCGCTCGGTCGCCGGCAGGCGGGGGCCCGCGGTGAGCGGTGGCGGTGACCTCAGGGTGTCCAGGACCGCGGCCGACAACGGCCCCCGCGGCTCCGGTAGTACGGACGGACGCCCAGCAGCGGCCCGGTGGGAGACGGCGGTATCACTCACGGGAGTTCTCCTCGGTCGGGCGCGTCGGTCGACGGTGCGGCGGAGGCGGTCTCCCTCCGGCGCGGCGGGGAGTGACTGACGGAGGAATCGGTCTGCACGGCGAGAGAGCGCAGCGCCGCACCGATACCGCCGGCTGCTGCGGCCCGCTGCCGCTCGGCACCCGTGCCGCAGACGGCCAGCTCCGCCAGCTGCCCGCGGACGAAGGACAGGTCACCGGTTTCCTCCAATGCGGGGCGCACCTGTTCCACCAGCGCCTCGACCAGGTCGAGTGCGGGCACCTGACGCTCGTACCAGGGGTGCACAGCGGGCCCCCGCAAGCCGTACCGGGCTGCCGACCAGACGGCTGCGGCGGCCACCTGCTCGCGTACGGGCGGTGCCTCCCGCCCGGCGGACAGCGCAGCGAGCGCGGTGCGTACCAGGGCGCGTGACAGCGCCGCCTGGAGCAGCGCCTCCTCCACTGTCGCTGCGGCGTCCGCGGCTCGCATCTCGACGGTGGGGAATCGCAGGGAGGGCCGGGCCAGCCAGAAGCTCATCCTGGCGTCCACCAGGGAGCCGCAGTCGACCAGCCGCGCCAGTTCGTCCTCGTAGGCCGCGGCCGACGCGAAGTACGGGGGCACGCCCGAGCCGGGAAAGCGCGACTGTTCCACCATGCGCCAGCTCGCATATCCGGTGTCCCTGCCCTGGTGGAAGGGGGAATTGGCCGAGAGCGCGAGCAGGGTCGGCAGCCAGGGGCGCAGATGGTTGACCACCGCCACCGCTGTTTCCCTGTCGGGCACGCCGACGTGCACATGGCAGCCACAGACCTGGTAGTCGGCCACGATCCCGCCGTAGAGGTCGAGAATCTCCCGGAACCGCGCTCCCGAGGTCACCGGCGACCGTTCGCCCGGCAGCGGTGGTGTGCCGGACGAAATCAGCAGGGCGCCTGCCCGCTCCGCCGCCGCGGCCAGCCTCTCCCGGCCGAAGCGCGTCTGGGCGGCGAGCGCATCGAGTCCCCGGCACACCCCGGATGCGGCCTCGACCTGGCTGGACAGGAGCTCGTGCTTGAACTCGACGCCGTGTGTCCGGCCGGGCGTCCGCCGCACAGCGTCCAGGACTTCCGCTGCCCGCGGCACCAGGTGGCCGCCCGCCGCGTCCACCAGGAGGAATTCCTCCTCCACGCCCAGGGTCGAGGCCATGAGATCCACTGCCGACGAGGTCATCGCACCTCTCCTGTGCCACAGACAGCGAGTGGGGACGGAGTTCCCCCCGATGACCGCTCAAAACAGCGGGCCGCGTCCGTACTGAGCCCCGCGCGGGGGACGGACCGGGTCCGTACTGAGCCCCGCGCGGGGGACGGACCGGGTCCGTAGTGAGCGCGGCACGGAACTCACCCCTCGGTCGGCAACCCGGGTGGCCCAGCACAGCGGGCGCATGAGCCGGGCCCGTGATCACACTGGTTCACATGGTGGAGCAAGAGCGACGCTCGCGGTCAAAGCCCGCAACAGGGCGGTCACGCGTGGGCGGACCGGAAGAGGCGGCCGAGCAGGCCTGCCGACGGCTGTCCGGTCTGATCGGCCACCCCCCGGAAGGTGTCTCCGCCGTATGCCGGGCGGATGACGGCTGGCGCGTCAGCGTGGACGTTCTGGAGGTGCCCCGCATCCCCGACACCACCAGTCTGCTCGCCACGTACGAGGTGGAGATCGGCCAGGACGGTGATCTCGTCCAGTACCGCAGGGTCCGCCGCTACCGGCGCGGCGCGGCCGACGAATGACCGCTGCGTGCCCGCCCCCGAGAGGACTCCCGCCATGCAAACGACCACCACGTACTCCGACGAGGTCGTCTGCGTCCCGCGCGCAGGCAACCTCTATGACGTCCTGGAACTCATCCTCGACCGCGGAATGGTGATCGACGTCTTCATCCGGGTCTCCCTGGTCGGCATCGAGATCCTCAAGGTCGACGTACGCATCGTCGTAGCGAGTGTGGACACCTACCTCCGCTTCGCCGAAGCCTGCAACCGCCTCGACCTCGAGGCCGACACACGGAGCAGGACGGTCCCCGAGCTGTTCGGCGGGGGCGTCGGCGGGGGCGCGGCCAAGAGCATCAGCAAGCGGAAGGTCAAGAAGGCGGCTGCCTCCGTGGGGGACAAGGTCAAAAAGGCCGTCGGCTCCGGCGACGAGGACGAGGACGAGAGCAGGGAGTCCCGCCCGCGCCGCCGCAGCAGCACCGGAACCCGAAGCCGCCGCTCCGAGGAGGAGTGAAGTCCATGACCCCGCAGAGCGTGTACGTGTACGGAGTCATCCGTGCCGGCCACCCCGGTCCCCGCGGACGGGCCGGCGTGGGTGACCCCGCCGCCCCGGCCCGCCTGCTCCCGGTCGGCTCGTCGCTGGCGGCCGTCGTCAGTGACGCCCCCGAGGGGCTGCGCGCCCGCCGACGCGACCTGATGGCTCACCAGGAGCTGCTGATCGCACTCGCGGCGGACGGGCCGGTGCTGCCCATGCGGTTCGGCATGGTCTGCCAGAGCGAGTTCTCCGTGGTCCAGCAGCTGACCGCCGCCGAGAGCAGCCATCTGTCGGCGCTGGAGCGCCTCGACGGCCTTCAGGAGATGAATCTCAAGGCGCTGCCCGCACAGGGCTTCCTGGACGCCCTGATCCGCGAGGACGCGCTCGTACGGCGACTGCGCGAGGAGACCCGGCGCCGGCCCGGCTACGAGGCCAACGTCAGGCTCGGCGAGGCGGTGGCGGCGGGCCTGACACGCAGGGCCGCCGACGCGGCGGCGAAGCTGCTCGCGGAGCTCTCCGGGCTCTCCGCCGGAAGTACCCACGGGCCGGAGGTGGCGGGGTGCGTGCTCAACGCCTCGTTCCTCGTCGCCCGGTCGGAGACCGACCGGTTCCGTACGGCGGTGGAGCGGTTCGCTGCCGAGCATCAAGAGCGTGTGGAGCTGCGACTGACCGGGCCGCTGCCCTGCTACAGCTTCGTCGACTGCGACCCCCTCCCGCCCCCCGAGCGCCTCGTGCCGTCCGGAGCCTGACATGGGGCTGTTCACGGAGCTGCTCCTGCTGCCCCTGGCGCCCGTACGGAGCGTCATGTGGGTGGCGGAACGGCTGGCCGACGCGGCGGAGAACGAGCTCCACGACCCTGCGGCTCTCCGGGCTCAGCTCGCCGCCCTGAACCAGGCGCTGGAGGCAGGGGACATCGGCGTGGAGGAGTTCGAACGCGAGGAAGAACGACTGCTCGACCTGCTCGAGCTACGACAGCCGACCGGCCGTGCCCACGGCGCGAATTGACGAGGGGCTCTCTCACTCATGGACGACAGCACCAAAGCCGCCGTGGCGGCGGCGATCGTGGGCGGTTACGTCCTCGGTCGGACGAAGAAGGCGAAACTCGCGTTCGCGATCGCGACCTTCCTGGCGGGCCGCAAGCTCAGCCTGGATCCACAGGAACTCCTCAAAGCGGGCGTGAAAAAGCTCGGTGAGACGCCCCAGGGTGCCCAGTTGACGGAGCAGTTGACCGGTGACCTGATGAAGGCCGCTCGCTCCGCGCTCCAGGCGGCGGCCGACCGCAGCCTGGGATCGCTCGCCGACACCCTGCATGAGCGCACGCTTGCGCTGAGCGGCGAGGGTGAAGAGGCGGAGGAAGAAGAGGAAGAGCCAGAGGAAGAGCCGGAGGAAGAGGAAGAGGAAGAGGAGGAAGAAGAAGAGGGCGAGGAGGAGCCGCCCGCTCGCAAAGCTGAGAAAAAGAAGGGAACCGCGAAGAAAGCCGCAGCGAAGAAGGCCCCTGCGAAGAAGGCCGGCGCCAAGAAGACCGCAGGCAAGAAGGCCGCGGCCAAGAAGTCGGCAGCGAAGAAGTCGGCAGCGAAGAAGTCCGCCCCGTCCAAGAAGACCGCGGCGAAGAAGTCGTCCGCCGGTCGCCGGAGGTAGCCCGCCATGGCGAAGAAGGAGCAGGACACCACGGAAGACGGCGGTTCCGGACTCGACAGGCTGCGGAAGGAGTTCGGCGGATATCTGGAAGCGCAGTTGCAGAAGCTCGCCGATACTGCCGGCGGAAAAATGACGGACCTGACTTCAAGTCTCACCGATGTGGCCGACAACGGCGGAATGCTGAAGGGTGTGGGAGGCCGGATCCTCGGGGGCGAATCACCGGTGAAGGCATTCGTCGGGGAGAAGACCAAGAACGTGAAGGACAACGTCGTCGGGAAGGTCAAGGACGTCCTTGGCGGCGGGGGCGGCAGGAAGCCCAGTGACACCAAGGTCACCAACATCATCGAGGTGCTCGACATCGGCGTGCCGCTGCGTACCGCCTACGACAACTGGACGCAGTTCGAGGACTTCAGCAGCTTCATGAAGGGCGTGCGCAGTGTGTCGCAGTCCGACGAGATCGAATCCGACTGGAAGCTCAAAGTCGGTCCTTCGAACCGGAGTTGGAAAGCGACGGTGCTGGAGCAGATCCCCGACGACCGCATCATCTGGACCTCGGAGGGAGCCAAGGGCACCACCCGCGGGTGCGTCAGTTTTCACGAACTGACGCCGTCCCTCACCCGAATCGTCGTCGTGGTCGAGTACTACCCGTCCGGCTTCTTCGAGAAGACCGGCAATATCTGGCGGGCGCAGGGACGCCGCCTGCGGCTGGACCTCAAACTCTTCCAGCGGTACGTCACGCTGGCCGCCGACGAGGAGGTCGAAGGCTGGCGCGGCGAGATCCGCGACAGCGAGGTCGTCCGCACCCATGAGGAAGGCCTCGAGGAGGACGAGTACGAGGAGGAGGGCGAAGAGGCGGAAGAGCCCGAGGAAGAGGAGGAAGAGGAAGAGGAGGAAGAAGAGCCCGAGGAGGAAGAGCCCGAGGGCGAGTACGACGAAGAAGAGGACGAGGAAGAGGAAGACGAGGAAGAGGAGTGAGGTCGAGCAGTGACAGACCTGGACACCATGCGCATGGCCCCGGTGCAATCCGGGCCGACCACCTCCAATCTCGCCGACATTCTTGAACGCGTTCTCGACAAGGGCATCGTCATCGCGGGAGACATCAAGATCGACCTCCTCGACATCGAATTGCTGACCATCCGGCTCCGCCTGTTCGTCGCCTCCGTCGACACCGCGAAGAAGGCCGGCATCGACTGGTGGGAAACCGACCCCGCTCTCTCCTCCCGTGCCGCCCACAACGCCCTCGCCGACGAGAACCAGCGGTTGCGCGAGCGTATCGAGGCACTTGAGCCCGCCCCCGAGCCCAAGTCGCGGACAGCGGCCGAGAAGAGGCGCCGCACATGACCGCGACCTCCTGCCGCGCCGATTCCGCTACCGCCGCCACCGCCGGCGCGCCCGCCACCGCCACGTACGTGTATGCCGTCTGCCGCGACTGCGACCCGGCAGTCCTCGAGGGGCTGGCCGGACAGGGTGGCGGAAGCCCGGTCCGACTGCTGGCCGCGGGCTCCCTCACCGCCGTCGTGCAAGACGTGTCCGCCGAGGAATTCTCCGAATCGTCCTTGCAGCAGCGGCTGGCCGACCGTGACGAGCTCGAACGCTGCGCACGGGCGCACCACGCTGTGGTCACCGCGGCCGCCGCCGCCGGCCCGGCCGTCCCGCTGCCACTCGCCACCCTCTACCTCGGGGACGAGCGTGCCCGTACCGCTCTGCTCGAGAGCGAAGGGCAGTTTCGCGTCGCCCTGGAACGCATCGCGGGCCGCGTCGAGTGGGGCGTCAAGGTCTACGCTGTCCAGCCCCAGCCCCAGCCCCACCCCCAGCCGGTGCCCGCGGCTGCCCCGGCCCCGCCGACAGCGCGGGCGGCGGAGCGGCCGCCGAAACGGACGACCGCGCCCGAGCCCGGCGCCGGCCGCGCGTACCTGGACCGCGTACGAGGCCGGCAGCAGGCCCGCGAACTGCGGTACGACGCCGCCCTGCGCGCCGCGGAGACAGTGGACGCCACGCTGCGCGGGATCGCGGTCGCGGCCCGCCGGCTCCGTCCGCACGGGGCGGAGTCCACCGGGGACCGCCGCACCCAGGTTCTGAACGCCGCCTATCTGGTCGCCGCCGGCCGGGACCACGAACTGGCCGCCGCTCTCGAGCCGCTCCGCCAGGACACCGGCGTGCAGATCGAGATCTCCGGGCCGTGGGTTCCGTACTCCTTCACGGACGGGGGGACCGGCTGATGACCGCACTCCAGCCCGCCTGGGGAGAGGCCCCGGCAGAGGCCTTCGGACCGCTCGGCGTGCCTCTGGTGGATCTCCTGGACCGCGTCCTCGCCACCGGCGTGGTCATCAGCGGCGACGTGGTCATCGCGATCGCCGAGGTACCGCTCGTACGCCTCTCGCTGCACGCCCTGCTGTCATCGGTCAATGAACGCGTGCCCGCCCCCTGGACGGACGGGGGCCCGCTGTGACCCGCAACCGGCTCGATGTGGACGCCGACACCGTCGGGCGCGACCTCGTGGCACTGGTGCTCACCGTCGTCGAACTCCTCCGGCAGTTGATGGAGCGCCAGGCGATCCGGCAGGTCGAGGGAGGCGGTCTCACCGACGAACAGGTGGAGCGGATCGGGACGACCTTGATGCTGCTGGACGAGCGGATGGCCGAGTTGCGGGAGCAGCACGGGCTGCGCCCGGAGGACCTCAATCTCGACCTGGGTCCGCTGGGCACGCTGCTGCCCCGCGTCTGACCCGCCTCCGGCCCGGTCAGACCCGTCCGACCCCGGCGCTCTCGGCGCTCTCGGCGGCGTACGTCCGAGCCATCACCTGCCACGGGACAGCGCCTCCTCCCCCGCCCGAACGCGGGCGGGAGCCCGGCCGCGCAAGGGTGCGAAGCCGTGGGATCGGAGTCAGGCTGGATGTACAGGGCAGTGGCAGTCGGCAGCTCGGGGCAGCTTCAGCTGCCCGGACGGACAGGTCACGAGCTGCCCGGACGGACAGGTCACGTCGACGGAGGAACCATCATGCTCAGCACCCAGTACGTGCCTGGTGCGCCCAACTGGCTCGACCTCGGCACGCCCGACATGGACACGGCCGCCGCGTTCTACGGCGGGCTGTTCGGCTGGCAGGCCGAGCAGCACGGGCCCGAGACCGATGCGTATGTGATGTTCCGCCTCGACGGGAAGGCCGCCGCCGGTCTCGCCCCGCTCACCGAGCAGGGCGCGAGCAGTGCCTGGACCGTCTACTTCCACACCACCGACGCGGACGCCACCGCGAAGTCCGTCGAGCAGACGGGCGGTGCGGTGCGCGTGGCGCCGATGGACATCTTCAGCGAGGGGCGGATGGCCGCGTTCTCCGACCCGGCCGGCGCCCGGTTCGCCGTCTGGCAGCCGCGCGAGCACCAGGGCCTGCATGTGGTGAACGACCCGGGCAGCCTGAACTGGGTCGAGCTGCACAGCCCCGAACCGGATACGTGCCGCGACTTCTACGGATCGGTCCTCGGCTGGCAGGCCGAGGAGATGCCGTTCGCCGGGACCACGTACACCGTGCTGACACTGGCCGGAGGCGGACAGGAGTCCTCGTTCGGAGGGATCATGCCGCTGGCGCCGCCGGCCGGTGTGGCGGCGCACTGGCTTCCGTACTTCGAGGTGGCGGACTGCGATGCGACGGTCGCCAAGGCGGAGCAGCTCGGCGGCTCGATCGCCGTGCATGCCGTGCAGGCCGAGGGCATCGGCAGATTCGCCCGGCTGACCGACCCGGGCGGTGCGGACTTCTCGGTGATCACCAGCTCCCCCTCCTGACACATCGGCCTGCGTCCCACCGGGCCCGCATCCCCCGGCCCGTGTCCCACCCAGCCCGTGTCCCACCCGGCCACGGACCGCCGGGCGGGTCAGCCCTGCACGATCCGCACGTCGTGAGTGGCGTCCGGAGCCGCGAATTCCAGCAGCCGGGCGCCCTCGGCCTCGATGTCCGCACGCTCCCGGGCAGACAGGCGCTCGAACGGCTCGACGACCAGGGTGGCGCCGTCCCGCTCCCGGCCGATCCGCCAGACGCCGCGGATGAAGCCGTCGACGAGAACGACGCTGAAGGCCTGGTTGCCCTTCCAGATGTCGTTGCGGAACGCGTCCGCGATCACGCGCGTACGGTCCTGGTGCGCGAGGAACAGGTTGTCGAACTCGGGCAGGAAGCGGACCGGGGCGGTCGTCTCCGGGTCCGGCAGCGCCCCGTCGGGCACATCGAACAGCTCCACGCCGTGCGCGTCGCGGAAGGTCCGTAGCCGCGGCCGCATCCCCTCGGTGACCTCCCGCAGCCGCGTGAGTCCGGACCACATCTGCATGTCCCGCACGGAGGCCGGACCGAAGGCCGCCAGATAGCGCGCCAGCATCCGCTCCAGGGCCTGCGCTGCCGGCTCCTCCGGCTCCTGCCCCAGCCACTGCTGCACGGTGGTGTGCTTGGCCAGGCCGCTCTGTCCCCACAGGGCCCGCGGGGGGATCTGGACCAGGGGCAGCACGGTCCGCGCGGCCATGGACAGCGCCAGTGCGTCGTGGTCGGGCCACAGCTCGGTGAGCGCCTTGCCGAGGTCGTTGAACATCAGCGGCTGCTCCTCGACCAGCGCCCGGGACACCGCTTCGAGCCGGGCCAGGTCCACACCCGGCATCCGCTTCCCGAAGCTGCCCCGGAAGCGGCGCTCCTGCGCCTCCTGGAGGAGGGGCCGCAGCGCCAGGCAGTCGCGGGCGGTGACCAGGTGGAGGGTCGAGCGCTGGAGCGCGATCCGTACGGCCTCGCGGGAGGACAGCAGCTCGGACAGCTCCTCCGGACGGAAGTCCGCGAGCCGGGCCCACAGCGCGTAGTACGGCACCTTGGGGACCTGGGCGTGCACGCCGACCAGATGCTCGACCGCGTCCGCCGCGGACATACGCGACCGGCGCAGCAGCAGCTGGCGGTCGAGGAAGGCCCGGTTGAGTGCCCGGGTGCCGAGAACGGCGGGGGCGGTGGGGGCGGCGGTTTGTCCGGTGGTCTTCGTCATGGCACCCACGCTAGGAAGCCTTGCGGACAGCTGCTGTCCGCGACCTCGTTCTGTTCGCAGTCTCCCCTTCCCCCCGGACTCCCCCCGCTGCTCACGCGCCGATCGGCTCATCGCCGATGCGTACGACAGCCAGGGTGATGTTGTCCGGGCCGCCCGCGTCCATGGCCGCCTTCCACATCTCGAAGGCCGCCCGGCCGTCCGCGTGCGCCGCCATCACACCCTCGAGCTCCTCGTCGGGCACCGGATCGGTCAGACCGTCCGTGCAGATCAGATGACGTGTGTCGGGGGACAGCGGCGAGCTGGAGACATGGGGGGCGACGGGGCTGAAGTCGGGGGTTCCGCCGAGGGTCTGCGTGACGACGGGGGTGCTGCGCTGTCCGGGGGCCAGCGGCGGGTTGTCGTCGACGCTCGACTCCCGCAGGCCGTTCTCCCCGGCCTCGTACACCCTGCTGTCGCCGACGTTGAACGTGAACACGGTCTCCTCGGCGACCACGACACCGGCGACCGTGGTGCCCATCATGATCAGGTCGGGGTCGTCGTCCGCGGCCGCGTACACGGCCCGGTTGCAGCCCTCCAGTGCCTCGCGTACGGCCTCCTCGCTGTCGAGATCAGGTCCGATCCGGGAGAGCCGGCGGACGACCATCGCGCTGGCCACCTCTCCGGCCGGATGCCCGCCGAGGCCGTCGGCGACCGCGACGATCAGCGGGGTGCCGAGCGGGAACAGCAGTGTCTGCGGGCTCTCGGTGACAGTGCTGCACAGGGTCCAGGGGCCGACGACGAGGCTGTCCTCGTTGCGGTCCCGCAGCAGCCCGGCGTGGCTCAGCGCGCTCACCACGATGTAGGCCATGGAACGTCCTCGCCTTCCGGACCGGGACGGCAAGCTCTCTCATTCCATTGTGCTGCCGCTCCCTGCCGACCGCTCTGCCTGCTGGCCCGGCCGCCGACTACTGCCTGCTGCCACCGCACGCCGGCCCCCGTCCGCCCCTGCCGGCCGCTCCCCGCTGCCCGCTCTGCCCGCCGCCGCCCGGCCTCGTCCAGCGCCGCCCGGCGCCCGTCAAGCGCTCTCCGCCCGCCCGCCGCCGGCCGCCCGTCCACCGCTGTCCGCCGCGCGCCCCCGCCGAGAACGCCGCACGCCGGGTACGCCGCCGCCGGGAACGCTGCCCGCCGCCTTCGCACGCCCTCCCGCGCAGGTGCGGAACCGGCGCCACTTCGCCTGTGGCTTTCGCGGCGTATATCCTTCTCGGTGGTCCAAGTGACATGTGTGTGAGGCAGGAGGTGAGTCTGCGGTGAGCAGCGAACCCCCCAGTCGTACGCCGCGAGGCGCCTGCCCCTCCCTGCGCTAGGAGGGACCGGGAGCGGTGCCTGCGGTGTTCCCCGACTGCCCAGCCGGATCCCGTTCCCTACGGAAGGGACGCTCATGTCCGAGCGCCGTCCCCGCCCCCTGCTCTCCCCGCGGAAGCACGCCTGGCTGCGCCCCACTTCGGCCCGGCCCGGAGCCCCGTCCCCGCCCGCCACCGCGCCGGCCGGGGCGGACTCCGCGCCCGAGACCGCCGCCGGCGACGAGAGCAGTGTGGTGCATGCCGCGCTGTACCACGACGGCCGCCGCATCAGCACCCCCGCGACACTTGCGGATACGTTCCGCCAGCTGCGCGACCAGCAGGACGGCATGGCCTGGATCGGGCTGTTCAAGCCGACGGAGGCCGAGCTGGTCTCGCTCGCGGAGGAGTTCGATCTCCACCCGCTGGCGCTCGAGGACGCTCTCGAGGCCCATCAGCGCCCGAAGCTGGAGCGGTACGGCGACACCCTCTTCGTCGTCCTGCGCGCCGCCCGCTATCTGGACGATCCCGAGGACATCGACTTCGGCGAGCTGCACGTCTTCGTCGGTGCGGACTTCGTCATCACCGTGCGGCACGGCGCGGCCCCGGACCTGTCGGCGGTGCGGCGCCGTATGGAGGAGACGCCCGAGTTGCTGCGCCTCGGTCCGGAGGCCGTGCTGTACGCCATCCTCGACGCGGTCGTCGACGGCTATGTGCCGGTGGTGGCGGGCGTCCAGAACGATGTGGACGAAATCGAGACCGAGGTCTTCCGCGGCGATCCCGAGGTGTCCCGCCGGATCTACGAACTCGCCCGCGAGATGGTCGAGTTCCAGCGCGCCACCCGCCCGCTCGTCGGCATGCTCAACGGCCTGATGGCGGGCTTCGCCAAATACCGCACCGACGAGGAACTCCAGCGCTATCTGCGGGATGTCGCCGACCACGTCACCCACACCAGCGAGCGCGTGGACGGATTCCGCCAGGCCCTGGCCGACATCCTCACCGTGAACGGAACTCTGGTCACCCAGCAGCAGAACGCCGAAATGCGTGCCCTCGCGGAAGCGGGCTTCGAACAGAACGAAGAGATCAAGAAGATCTCGGCCTGGGCGGCGATCCTCTTCGCCCCGACCCTCGTCGGCACCATCTACGGCATGAACTTCGAGCACATGCCGGAGTTGCACTGGACGTTCGGCTACCCCTTCGCGATCACCCTGATGGCGGTGGTCTGCGTCGGTCTGTACTTCATCTTCAAGCACCGCGACTGGCTCTGAACGACCGCTCCCCCATCGCCACCACCGGACAGCTTGTTCATCTTTGCAACTTCCTTAGGAGGGCTGCCCACGCCACATGGGGAGCATCTGGGGAGAACGGCGAAGCTGGGAGCGAGCCCGCCCCGGAGGAAAGCCGCCGACCTCACGATGCACGCGCGACCGGCGGCCCGACGCGACCAAAGCCGATCACGCATGGTAGTTACTGAAGACGCAACAGGCGGGTGGGTCCCATCCTTTCGACCCACCCGCCTGTTGCCGACCCGATCAGCGCCCTCCACCGAACGCGGAACGGTTCACGCTGGACGATGGGACCTGGTCACTGTGGATGACCCGGATCCGGGAAGGACCGGATGAATGACGTCTGACGAGGTGCCGCGAGGCGCACCCTGGCCCAGGACCCGTCGATGAAACCGAGCTCGTAGTTGTCGTCGCCGACATCGCGCCGGTTGCGCAGCCATGCCACCTGGTGAATGTCGGTAGTCCAGCCGGACTCGACGGCACCCAGCTCGTTGCTGCGGCGACCGCGCTGGAGGTAGGTGACGCGCAGTCTTCGGTTGGTCACCTGCACCAGTTGCGCAACGCCAGTCGTTCTGGATCGGGGGTGGAGTGCCGCGGCGAACTGCCCGGCCAGGCTGTTCCAACCACCGCTGAACGGCTTGCCCTTCTTGCGGCTCCTCCAGTCAAACAGTCTGTCGAAGATGGCATAGGGGAGATCCACTACGGCGAGGACGGCCCACGCCCAGGACTTCGCCCCCTCCCAACGGTCTCCGGGCATGCGCAATCCCCGAAGTACCCGCGGGCGACGCCTCCTCGGCGGTTTGGGCAGACGCTGCCCGGGCCACATCAGCTGACTGGCCACAAGGCGCTCGTCGGTCACCAGGACCTGCGCTCCTCGCGATTCGGCTTCGCCGAAGGGCACCGTACGCCGGGAGGCGTTCACCATCATCCGAATGCCTCCTGCACGGACCTCGTCGCGTTGGGGGCCGACTCAGCGAGCCGGTCGTTGAAGCGTTGCGAGTCGGGCCGGTTCTCGTAGTCCGTTGCTTCTTCAGTGGGAGCCGGCGCCTCCGGAGCGGGGCGCGGCTGCTGACTCGTGAGGTCCCAGTTCGCGTCGCCGACTCGCACATGGTCGAGACCGGTGGTCTCGTGAATCTGTCGCTCCGCCCCGTCGGTAGCCCTGTTCGCAAACTCTCCGGCTGTTCCCATGGCATCCCGCACGGGTTGGGTGTCGACGCCGTAATGTTCGGCGACGCTGCCTGCCGTCGGAGCGGCACCGATGGCGGCGTCCACCAATTGGGCGCCGACAACCGGCTTCACTACCTGCTTGACGCCCTGCTTGAGCTTGGTGAAGCCATTGGGATTCAGGAGGCTGCCGTCTTTCCGGGTCCTCCAGGTCTGCCTCGCCACTCGGCGTAGCTTCGCGAGCTTGCGCAGCGCTTGCATACGCCGTGCGAGGTCCGCGAGCTTGTCGGCGAGCTTCGCCGTGATCCGTACCGCCTTCAGTACGCGATGGGCCGTGCCCGCGGCTGCGATCAGCGGCCCCACGGCCGCACCGACGCCGGCGGTGAGCAGAGCCACAATGGCTGCCGTGGCTGCCGCGACCAGCAATGTTTCCACGATCTCGACGATGAGCTCGACCATGGCCTCTTCGGCCATGGCGCAGGCTTCCGCCGCCGCCTCGAGAAGCTCGGCCACCGTGTCCATGTCGTCGGCCTCGCCGATCATGGACTTCTCGAACTCGGTCATCACCTCGCCGAAGGCGGTGGATGCGTCGCCGCCCCATGCGGTATGCAGGATTCTGCGCTCGGCGACCAAGTCGTCGACCACGCCCCGCATGTCACGGGCAGCGGTACGCCAATGGCCGGCGACCTCGAGCAGCAGCTCGTTGTCGCCGCTGACGATTTCGAGTTTCTCGTCGAGTCCGAGTTCCTTGATGGCTTCCCGGATCACCGAGTCGAGGGCCCCCGCGAGAGGGTTGCTCCAGTCGACGGTGAAGCCGATGCGCTCCAGTGCCTCACTCATCCGGCACCTCCGAAGAGCCGAGTGTGGGCGTCTTCAGTCTCCTCATAAGCCGTCGCTGAGAGTTTTATGCCCTTGGAGATGGCATGGAGAGCGTCGGACACGTCCAGCAAGTCGTCCTCGGCTTCCTGGGACTGCGTGTCGTAATCCGCTTTGAGGTTATTGGACTCCGACAACTTGCCGAAGGGCTCCGCTGAGAGATCCAGGCCCTTGATGCGGTTGCGAATGGATTCGACGCGGCCCGCGGCACTATCGAGTGCCGCTGCATATTTGCGGAGAGCCTCGCCGTCAACGTCTGTTTCTTGTCCCACCTTTGCCCCCGTCGCGGAGTGAAGCGATCCTGTCGACTGCGCCGAACTCTACCGGGCGCCTCGGGACGGAATCCCCCGTGGGCCCTCCGCGCTTTGCCCAATTCAGGGCGATGCGCCGGAATTGCCGGCGGAAGCGAGGTGGTCATCCTGGCCGGGGCCGCTTGCGCAGGATGCCGACCGTCGCAAAATCTTCACGCCTGGCCCCGCCTCCAGCGGCAGCGGTTCATCTTCAAGCGGCGCGACTGGCTCTGATTGACGTGCTCCCCGGCCTGAAGTCCGGGGGTTCCTGCCACGGTCGTCTGACCGTCTGGGTGGCTTCCTGTTTCATCGCGCTGTGCCGGGACGGTTCCCGGTCTCACCCACGCTCCGCAGGCGTTCAGCCTGTCCGCCCGTCCGGCGGCCAGGGTGTTCTTGGACGCGTTCTCGTCACGGTCGTGGACGGTCCCGCACGTCTTGCACGTCCACGTGCGCACGTGCAGGGGTTTGGGGCCGTCCTTGACACCGCACGCCGAGCAGACCTGGGAGGTCGGCTCGAACCGGCCGATCTTCCCGAAGTACCGGCCGTGCTTGGCGGCCTTGTACTCCAGCATGCCGACGAACGCTGACCATCCGGCGTCGTGCACAGACTTGGCCAGTCGGGTGCGGGCGAGGCCGGACACCGCGAGGTCTTCCATGTACATCGCTTGGTTGTCGCGGATGATCCGTGTGGACGCCTTGTGGTGCCAGTCCCGGCGGCGGTCGGCCACCCGGGCGTGCTGCCGCGCGACCTTGGTCCGGGCCTTCGCCCGGTTCTTCGATCCTTTGGCCTTGCGCGCCAGAGCCCGCTGCAACCGCCTCAGTTTCTTCTCGGCACGGCGCAGGAACTTCGGGGAGTGGATGCGGGTGCCGTCGGAGAGGACGGCGAAGACGGACAGTCCCAGGTCAATGCCGACCTCGGTACTGGTCTCGGGCAGGTGGTCGGGGTCGGTGTCCACCACGAAGCTGGCGAAGTACCGGCCGCAGGAGTCCTTGGTCACGGTCAGGGACGTGGGTGCGGCCGGCAGGGGCAAGATCATCGGTAACCGTTTGAGGCGCGGCCCTGTCGCGCGCCCGTAGCCACGGCCAGTCCCGAGGGTGGCGCACGGGCCCGAGCCCAGCGGGTACGGCGGGACAGGGACGTGCCTCAGCGCAGCTTCCGGCAGAGGAGCGCGTCCGGGGTGCGCGACGAGCCCAGGCGGCCGGTGTACGCGATACCGGCGGCGTACTCGTCGTCCGCGCACTGCCCCTTGTGGTGGCCGTACGCGAAGTCGCCTCCCTTGGCCGCCGGCGGGCGGCTGTCGGACCGGTCGAACCATACGGTCCGGCCCACCGTCCCCAGAGGCTCGCCCGCCTCGGTGCACAGGGCGGCGGACACGGCGGCCCCGCGCACGCTGTAGCCGGTCAGGAAGTGGCGCGACGGGCACTGGAGCTTGGTGTATCCGGAGGCCCAGTCGCGGCCGGGTTCGACGTGCCGTTCGTCGCGGACCACCTCATGGGCGCCGCCCGGTGCGCGGAGACCGCGGGCTCCGGCGTCGGTGCACAGTCCCCGGCTGCCGGAGTGGCTGAGTCCGGCCAGACGCTGGTCGTCCTGGCACGCCGCCTTCCGCGCCCCGTGGTCCCAGTCCGGCACTTCGCGCATCCGCAGTGACTGGACGAAATCGCCGTGGTCCGGGCTCAGCATCGACCAGCGGTCGGCCGGGGCGACCTCACCCGTACGGCCGCGCGCTTCGACCAGCCGCGCCCAGGCCTCGGCGCGCCAGTCGTCCCCGTCGAAGACGCCCACCCGCCGGCCCGCGGAGTCCCAGTGCAGCAGCGCCCACCCGTTGCCCTTCCGGTCCTCGTGCCAGCCGACGAGCGGCCAGTAGGCGAAGTCGGCGTCCGTCTCGACGAGGAAGTCGACGAAGTTGCGGAACCACGCCCGCTGCTTCACACCGGTCTCCTCCCGGCCGCCGACGCCGAACTCGCTGATCCACACCGGTGCGGTGAAGTGCCGGTCCGGTTGCGAGGCGACGTAGAAGGCCTGCCGCCGCAGCACGTCGTACAGATCGGAGCGGGTGAAGTCGCGGTAGCGGGGGTCGGAGGTCTCTCCCGTGCCGGTGGCGCCGCTGTGGTTCGGTCCCGTGTAGTCGTAGAAGTGGGCCGAGTACACGAGCTTTCCGGATCGCACGAGGGTGTGCGAGAGGCGCTGGACGGGCTCGAGGGTGGGCCGTTCGTGCGGGAGGCCGTCCACGGGAATCCCGGTCCAGTTGATCCCTTCGACGATCACCAGCAGGTCTGGATTGGCCTCCTGGAGTATCCGGTCTCCGAGGTGCTGTGACGCGGCGAACCAGTCGTGCCGGTCACCGAGGCCCCAGTTGGGGTCGTCGAGGACGGAACGGCGTACCTCGTTGTAGAGATCGGCGCCGACGACCCGCGGATTGTCCCGGTAGCGGCGGGCCATGAACAGCCAGTCGCTCTCCCAGGTCTCGGTGCTCCGGCTCGCGTTCCACCGCTCGTTGCCGTCGACGCCGCAGCACCAGCGCGTGGTGTTGGTGTGGTTGTTGAGGATCACCGCGAGGCCCGCGTCCGTCAGGGCCTCGACGGCGACGTCGTAGACCTGGAGAGGTGTCTTCCCCCTCAGCCCCGGGTTGGCTGCCACTGAGGCGTCCACGACCGGGCGCGTGTCGTGGACCATCTCGTTGGAGAAGGGGAGGCGGACGCTGTTGAGGCCGAGTTCGCGGAATCCGGCGACGATCTCGGACATCGGAGCACGGTCCAGGCCCAGCGGCATACGGTCGGACTTCTCGCCCGCGTGGTTGTTCGCCGGGTCATCCGGGCTGCCCGAACCGGTCCATGTGCCGCTCGCCCCGTGCCAGTTGCCCGACTTCAGCTTGAACCGGTTCCCGTCGGGGTCGACGATGTAGCGGCCCCGCGTGCTCAGGGGAGGGGTCCAGGCCTCCGCCGGCCGGACGGCGGCGAGTCCGGTGACGTTCCCGGTACGCGCGGGGGCGGCGGGACCCGGCGCGGCCGTCGCCCGGGACGCGGCCGAAGCACCCGCCAGGACGCCCAGCATCGCGGCAGCCAGCACCGACCTGACGAAAAGCCTCTTCACGACCACCCCGTTCCCCTCGCGGAGCGCGACCCGTCCGGCAAAGTCTGTCATTGGCATGCATACGCCATGATGAGGGTCTCCGGTGACATTGGCCAGTAACGCCGGTGACGAATTGACCTCAAGTCAGCTTGAAGTTGAAGCATGGCGGCACGCCCGACCCGAGAGCGCATCTGCGCTACGAACCGCTTGCCGCCGCCGAGGCCGCCCGAATCTCCGGCACAACATTGACGACCCCTCGGCCCCGCTCGGCACTACGGTCGACACCACGCTGACCAACCCGACCATGCCGCCGACCACCGCCCTCGGGGTGACCGGCGCGGCATACACCAACAACGACCTCAACGCGGCGACCGACACGACGCTGTTCGACATCGACACCACCAATGACCGCGTCTCTCTGCAGTCTCCCGCCAACGCCGGCACCCTCGCCCCCACCGGCAGCCTTGGCGTTGACGCCGGACCCAGTGCCGGATTCGACATCTACTACAACCCCGAGGAAGGCACCAACCGCGGCTTCGCCGCCCTGCAGACCGGAGGCGCCTACCGCCCATACAAGGTCAGTCTCCTGACCGGTAGAGCCACCAACCTCGGCGCCTTTCCCACAAATCGCCAGGGCTTCGACGTCGCCCTCCCCTGAACCAGGACTGAGCCGATACCCGTCCCGGCCGGGTCATCCGGTGTGCGGTGCCGCGCCGACACCGCGGCACCGCACACGCCACGTTCTGTGCCCGCATCCCGGCCGGGATGCGGGCACAGGCTCTGCACGAGTGGGTCCGAAGTCCCGTCCCGTGAAACCGGCCCATTGATGGCACGTTGATGGCACGCATTGATGGCACGCACCGAATGAGGAAAAGGAGCACCCGCGCCCCCTCCCCCATCCCCTGAAGGACGTGGTCTGCGTCAGCCGCTGGGTCGTCCCCCAAACGCCGCGGCCCGCCCCGCCGGCCCGCGGTTGCGAGACCCTGGCCGGCAGCCGCCAGGGCGGGAAACGCACTGTGCGCTCCCGGAGTTGCACCCTGGGTGTGCATCCGATCGGCCACGGAGCGTGAGATTCCGCAGGAATCCGAGACAGCAAAGACACTGGTCAAGGCCGCTTTTCGGGGGCGGCCCGGCGGCTGTGCACGGAATGTTGAGGCATAGATCTCCCCGGTTTGGACAGCGATGCGCTGGAGACCGTGCGCGGTTCCCGAGACCTGAAGTTGTTCCGTCCTGGGCGGCCGCGTCGTAGGCCATGTCCCTGCAACTGGAGGTTTCCTCATCACCGCGCAACCGGCTCAGAAATTCGGAGACAACCCCGTCGAGGTCCGGGAAACCGGACATTACACCGAGGAATACGTCCCCAGCTTCGTCGAGAAATGGGACTCCCTCATAGATTGGGAGAAGAGGGCGGAGAGCGAAGGAGACTTCTTCATCGACCTGCTGCGCAGGCGGGGGGTGAAGAGCGTACTCGACGTCGCGACAGGGACCGGTTTCCACTCGGTGCAGTTGCTGGCGGCCGGCTTCGACGCCGTGAGTGCCGACGGCAGCGCCGACATGCTCGCGATGGCCTTCAAGAACGGTATGCAGAACGGGGACCACATCCTGCGCGTCGTCCAGGCGGACTGGCGCTGGCTCAACCGGGATGTGCACGGCGAGTACGACGCCATCGTCTGCCTGGGCAACTCCTTCACGCATCTCTTCTCGGAGCGCGCCCGGCGCAAGGCACTGGCCGAGTTCTACGCGATGCTGAAGCACGACGGAATCCTCGTCCTCGACCAGCGCAACTACGACGCGATTCTGGACCAGGGATACACGAGCAAGCACACCTATTACTACTGCGGCGAGGACGTCGCAGTGGAGCCGGAGTACGTCGACGAGGGGCTGTGCCGCATGCGGTACCAGTTCCCTGACAACTCCGTTTACCACCTCAACATGTTCCCGCTGCGCAAGGATTACACCCGTCGGCTCATGTCCGAGGTGGGATTCCAGCGCGTCGAGACCTTCGGCGACTTCCAGCACACGTACCGGGGCGAGCAGCCCGATTTCTTCGTCCATGTCGCGGAGAAGGAGTACCGGATGGAAGACGATCAGGAGAGCCCGTACAGAGGCGCGGTCGGCACCGCCCGCAGCTATTACAACTCGCCCGACGCCGACACCTTCTACGCCACGGTGTGGGGCGGCGAGGACATTCACATCGGGCTCTACGAGCGCCCCGACGAGGCGATTGCGGACGCCAGCCGCCGCACCGTCCAGCGGATGGCCTCGAAGGTGGAACCGACCCAGGATTCCGTGGTGCTCGACCTCGGTTCGGGCTTCGGCGGCTCGGCGCGGTACCTGGCGGAGACCCACGGCTGCCGGGTCCTCGCGCTCAACCTCAGCGAAGTGGAGAACCAGCGCCACAAACAGCTGAACGCGGCCCGCGGCCTCTCGCACAGGATCGACGTCGTGGACGGGTCCTTCGAGAACATCCCGTACCCGGATTCCTCCGTCGATGTCATCTGGTCCCAGGACGCCTTCCTGCACAGCGGGAACCGCGTCCGGGTGCTGGAGGAGGCCGCCCGCGTACTGCGGCCCGGCGGGCATCTCATCTTCACCGATCCCATGGCGGCCGACCATTGCCCCGCCGGCGTGCTGCAGCCGATTCTCGACCGCATCCACCTGGACGACATGGGCTCACCCGGCTTCTACACACGCGAGTTGGCCCGCCTCGGCTTCATCCCGGCAGGCGGCGGCTTCGAGGAGCACCGCGAGCAGCTGGTGACCCACTACGGGCGCGTCCTCGAGGAGACCGAGCGCCAGGAGGCCGAAGGGCTGGCCGGGAAGGTGAGCCGCGACTATCTGACCCAGATGAAGAAGGGCCTCGGACACTGGGTCGACGGTGGCCGGGCGCAGCACCTCACGTGGGGCATCTTCCACTTCACACTGGGCGCCGGCCATGGGGAGACCCAGCAGACCTGATCTTTCATCAGTCCGCTTGACCTGCGGTTTCCTTCCCTTCCGCAGGGTTCTTTCTGTCCGCACCCGGTCCGCAGGACTCCCGTCACGGAGTCCATGACGGGCCGGGTGCGGTTCGCCGTCCTCGGGGACTGATCATCACGGTCCGCGCCGGACGGGCGGTGCTGCACCAGCGCACTGCTCTGGGGAGCTTGCTGGTTCAGCGACCAGTGGAACGCGGAGCGCGGACGGCTGACCGCTCGTCACTGGGTCACGAACGAATCGCATGGCCCTTTGGCCGTATGGCGATGGCGATGACGGTGACAGCGACAGCGACGGCTCCGTGGAAGACCGCCGCTCGTCGGCCTTCACGCGGCGGAGGGTTCAGCCCTGGACCGGCAGCGTGTAGCGGAGCTTCTCTTTGACGCCTGCGCCAATCCGGTCGTAGAAGCGGACCGCGCCCTCGTTCCATGCGGGGGTCTGCCACTGGACCTCGGTGAGGCCAAGGCCCCGGTTGCCGGAGCGGAGGAAGAGACAGTCCATGTGGAGGTACTCGCGGCCGTCCCAGGTGGAGAGTTCGGGCGCGCACGTGGCATAGCCGACGACCTCGCTGTCGGGCAACTCCGCCACAAGGCAGCGCAAACGCGGGTTCGCGGTGTCGAAGAGAAGGACCCCGAGCCGTTCCGCGAGGTCGGGCGCGGGCGGTGCTGCCTCTTCGTACGAGGCGTGCTCGGCGGCCAGTTCGGCGACACGCGTCAGGTCTGCGAGGCGCGCATGCCTCACGCGGGGAGCGCCCTTCATCGGACATCTCCCTCCATGACGTCTGCGCCCCACGCGGCCAGCCGGTCCGCGACCCGGCCGCTGCCGTCGAGGACATGCCGCGTGAACGCGTCGCGCTCATGGGCCAGGACTGCTGCTTCCCAGACGCAGGGGGCGAGCCCCACCCGACCCGGCCGCAGTCGCTCCGGCTGCCCGGCCGGGCCGACGAAGACCGCGAGGTCGGTCATGTACCCCTCGATCCAGCTGGAGACGAGGACATAGTCCCCGTCTCCACCCGCGTGCACGATCAGGACGGCGAGCCCGAGCGATCCGCGGGCGCGGCCGAGCTCCAGATGTGCCCCGGCGATCCGCAGCGCCACTGCCTCGTCCCGCTCCGTCACCGCGCGGCCGAGGGCCTCAAGGGCGTACATCTTCACAAGATGGCCGCCGGCCTCGCGGGTGCCCAACGCCCGTGTGGTGCGCGCGTGGTGCCCATCGGCCAGGGCGAGCAGCGCTTCCGCGTCCACCGCTACCGGCAGTTCCTCACGATCGCTCATCCGGCCATCATGCAAGACGCGGCGCCGCCTGTCCGGCGGATAGGCCCCAGCCCGACTCCTGGCGGCGGCTGGAAGACGGCGTGCGGCGGCGCATTCCCGAGCCGCCTGCCCGGCCCGCCCCGGTCCGCATACAGTCCGCAGTACGCCCGACCGCGACCACCGGACGCCCTCGCCGCGAGGACCACGGAGTCGGCTGTCGACGGGAGACCGGCCCGGTCACCACGCCCGCGCGGTACCGTCGTCGGGTTCCTGCGGAGATCCGGAGCGTACGCGAACAAGTGCTGCATAGGGATCCTCTGCGGAAACTGCTCGGAGAAACCTCAAGCATGCGCGCGAGCAACTTCACCTGCGACTTGTCACGAGGGCCCCCGGTCCTCAAGGCCCCAGCGCAACTCGGCGCACTCCTTCGCCCACTTCCGCCGCTGCCGGTCAGCGCCCTTGAACGCCGGGTGCTTCGTCCTGCGGTGAGTCGATTGACTTCACGAGTCGCGCGGGGATTGTCATGCGGCGGCTACTCGCGGTCCTGCCGGGACATCCGCATACAGCCCCACATACCAAACGCCACAAATACCGTCGCCAGACCGGCGATCAGGCCTCCGTAGGACCCCGGCTTCCAGGACTCTTCCGGGCTGGCCACCCCCTCGGGGTCGTACCGAACCCGCAACACCTCACCTCGCTCAACCCCGTCCTCGCAGCCGTAACTCTCCTTGAGATCCGGCTCTATCTTCTGCCCATTCAGCTTCTGCAAGGTGCACTGACGGGTCTTGTTGGAATTATCATTCTCTACCGCCACAACCTTGGAGTTGACCCAACGGCCGCGCTCCTTCAACGCTGAATCCTCGCCGGCTCCATGTGACACGAAGCCCAGCACAGCGCCACTGACAAGTGGCAGCAGGAGCTGCCACGCCAACTTCCGTCGACTGTAGGGGACACGCCGGATCCAGAAGATCGGCACCATAAACGAGGCGAGCGGGATGAGGGCCCATCCCAGCACAGGAGCTGCACCCCCGCTGATCCATGGATCCAGCGGGACCGCAGGTGCCAACCATGTGAGCCCGATGATCCCGGCCAAGCACACGAGGTAGAACAACAGCCATCGCAGAAATACTGATCGGACTTCCCGTGCCTGCTTCTCAGAAGCGACCTCCGCGCCGACGGCGAACTCGCCTTCTTCCCGCACCATTTACCAGCCCAACTACCCGTGCCGCTTATCGGCCGGATGCAAGTTGCGTGCAAAATCTTCGAAACCATCTACGTAACTGGGGGACTCAGCCCCCTTGCCATCAATCAATAACAATGTCGTTCGGGTGCACCACCTTCAGGCGGCGAGCGAACTCGTCGAACGCGTCAATATTCGCGGACACCCAGCCGAGGTTGTCACTGACGGTGCGCATGGACAGGTCGACGCCATAAGAGTCGACGCGCCACCCGTAGTTGACCGACACGCAGAGTGCTTCGCCCCCCTTCGGCACGTAGTGGCGGATGGAGCGCAACCCCTTGCCGAGGTTGTCGGTGGTGAAATCCACGACCTGGGGGTTCTGGACGGCTCCGGGCTCGTTGCGTCGCACCAGCGTGTCCAAAATCTGCTCCACCGGCCCTTCCGACCGGGCCGCGTAGAAGAAGAACGGCAAGGGCTCCATGCTGAGATCCGGAGCGTACGCGAACAGATGCTGCATGGGGGTCCGCTGCGGAAGCTTCTCGGAGAAGCCCTCAAGCCAGCGCGCCAGCTCCTTCACCTGCGACTTGTCACGAGGGCCCCGCCCTCAAAGCCCCAGCGCAACTCGGCGCATTTCTTCGCCCACTTCCGCCGCTGCCGGCCAGCGCCCCTCCCCTCAAGGATGGGGACAGCAATCCACGCCTCCGGGGACGGGTCCTCGGTGAAGTCGAGCGAGTATCGGAGGGTCATTCTGCGCTCCAGCGGAAGTGGCCATAGCTGCGGTGTTCAGGGGCTGCTCTAAGAGGGAGAGTGCGGGCACGCGCGCGCGTGAGTCAGCAGGCTAGGTCTTAGGGGTGCCACTCCGCTGGATAGGACCCCGCACCATCGGCGGCCATGATCATGAAGTCCGGCCAGCGCCCTCCCCCAAGGATGGGGATGGCCAACCACTCTTTTTTCGGGTCCGGTTCTTCGGTGAAGTCGAGTGCTTACGGAAGGACCATGCTGTGCTTCAGTGGAAGATGGTCATGGCGGCGTCGGGATCACGCGACCCCCCAGGCATCCTTTTCCTCTTCCGAGCTGATTCGGATGGTGCGGGCGAATTCGTCGATGTCGAGGGATGCACGAATGATCCGACCCGGATCCGGGTGGGCCAGAAAGATGAGGACATCCATAGCACCCGACCCCTTCTCGTAGCGCCAGGCATAACGGAGGCCGGCATGCACCTCGTTGCTGTCCTCGTCCTGGACGTAGCGCAGCACGCGCAAACCGGTCCCAAGGTGCGGGGATTCGAAGTCCTCGACGATCGGGAGCTCGATTGCGTCGCTCGCATCAGCCTGCGCCAGTTCACGCAGAGCCGTGTCGCGGTCTTCCTCCTCGATCTCGACCAGCTCAACGAAAACGGTAAGGGGAATGTCTCTCGGGTGCGGCATGTGCAAGAAGACTTCGGCATCCGGCCTAATGGCGGGCGCCCTCTCCGCGTGCATCGCAAGGATGTCGGTCAGCAGGTCGACATCGCCCAGTCGCGGCTTCTCGGTCGCGAAGTCTTCCCACCACTCCTCGGCAATCGCACGTGCCCACGCCTGGGGGGTCTGCGCAATTTCTACGTCCTCAAGACCCAGCTCGGGCCACGCGAGCGGAACGCGGATCCAGGGGTCGAGCCGCGCCGCGGGTTTGACGTTGAGCCAGCTCATTCATACCTCCACTTGAATGTACTCACGACTGCGTCGAACAGCTCGACCATCACATCGGTAAGTTCACTGTCGAGGTTTCCGTCACCTGGAGTGGAAAAACTGATCGCAAGGAAGTTTCCTGAGGTGCCTGCCACCGGCAAGACGTATTCGACCCGGCGCGAGTCAACGTCGATCTCCTGGCTGGAGTCTGCTGCCACTTGACTCTCCCGCCGGACGGCTTTGACGCCGTCGAGTTTCACAGCGGTAACGCCGGGGCCCGCGGTGTTGGCTGCAAGCCGCGACAGCACTCGCGCGTTATCGGCGCCACCGATCGGCAGTTCAGACACGATGATCGATGCGGCCACGAGGGTGCCACCACGCGGGATCACCGGCAGATAGAGATCCAGGCCGCCGTTACGCCGTGCAGCGCGAGCTCTCTTCTGCAGCTGACGGCGCAGCTCAAGTCGCAAGCTCATGGCGTCGTCGCGCGCTACACCGTCCGGGACCTTATCCATATGCGTGAAAAAGATCCGCTCCAGAGCCTCTTTCGTCCCCTCGCGGAGCGGAATCCGAGCCCACCCCGGCGGGATGATGAGGGTGTATCCGATGGGCGGCGCTTCGGCCGTCGCGTTGAAACTCACGGAGCCTCCTTGCCGGGCTTGTTGATCAGCCCATCCAGCAGGATTCCCACACACAGTGCTGCCGGAATCGCGGCGATCCAGGAATAGAGGACCATTGCGCCGTTCACGATAATATACAGTCCCGCAGCGACCCTAAACAACGACCGCACATTGGGGGCGCACTGGATAACCCGTCGATACTTCACGTACACCGCAGTCAATACAACGGGAGCGATCATCACGGGCCAGATGTATACCTCGACTGGCACCCAGTCCTCTCCGACAGCCTTTCTAAGCGCCCCTCCTACCAGAAAGAACCAGAGCAAGGGTGCGAGCGCAGTCACTCGAACTGCAAGCAGGGCCTTGGATTCATCACTTCCAGATGACATCGCGTCCTCATTTCCCTTATTACCGAAATTGCTCACCATTGACTCCCCACTTCCATCGTTGGGACGTCCTTGAGGTCCCCGTAGCCGTCAAAACCGACGGCCTCTGATCCGAGGTCAATCGCCTTGTCGCCAACGTCGATCCCCGTACCTGTACGCCAGTACATATTGAACTTCTTAGACGCCTCATCGGCCTGCCTAGCAGCGTTTTCGACTACCTCATTCCCGCTGTGCCTAATCCCCATCTGCTTGGCGTCCTCAGCAAGGTCTTTGGCTTCCTTGTCTCCGAGTCCCCGCCCCTGTGCCATCGGGGCGTCAGCCTCCGCTCGCTCCGCTGCACGCATCTCATCGTTGAGCTTTTCCTGCTGGCGCAGTTTGATCCTCTGCGCCATCTGCCCACGCTCTGAATTGACTCCGTGGCGGGCTATAACCCGATCGGTGAAGTTTTTTACGCCCTTTTGACGCTCCAACACCCCGCGAGCCTTTCCAGTCCTCGCGGCAACCTTGGAGGCGGTCTTGGTCAAGGCCCGGCTGGCTTTAAGGGCCGTCAGGGCCTTCCCGCCGAGCCCCATCGTCACCAGCCCAATCGCGTCAAACGCCACGTCAGTCCATGAACCCTCGCCAGTGATTGCCAGCAGTGAGTGACCGACCAAACTCGCGACCCCGATCGCGAGCCCGATCCCCACAATCCAACCCGCCGGCGTGCAGAAGATGCCGACGATTGCGATAGCAGTCCCGAGATAGCCGAGGACGTCGAGCGCTGTGGAGAGCCCATCCGCAAAGTTCTCCCACGTACTGTCCTCAAGCACGTCTGAGATGTCATCGTCGATGTTTCTGGCGCACTTCTCGGCTGCGGCGTCCCGGTCGGCGGTGACTTCGTTCAACTGCTTGCGATACGCCTCCAGGTGACTGTCGTCCACGTAGTCCGGCGGATCGCCACCGTCCTTCTCCGCCTTGGCTTCCTTCTTCTTCAGATCAGCAGAGTGATCCTCGTTGGCCTGCTTTGCGGACCTGAGGATCCGGTCCGCCCGCTCCTGGAAACCCTCCAGGTCGTTGGCCCATTTGCCGAGGTCACCGACCACCCGTTCGTAGCGGCCCGCCGTCTCACGGAAGCGCTTGTCCAGCTCGCCGGACTTTTCACGGATCTTGTCGGCATAGTTCCCCTGCAGCGCATCGCCGTCCTCGGCCTTGCGCAGGATGCGGGCCTGGTCGCGGAGGGTCTTGGCGAGGTTCTTCATCTTGGTGACCTCGTCCCGGATGTCCTCCGGATCGCCGGGGATCGGATCCTTCTCCGCCAGCGGCTGCCAGTCAGTCGGTCGCCGCCTGCCCTTACCCGATACCATCGGTCACTTTCCCCCGTTTTTCCCGTTTTTCTCGGATGCGTTCTTCAGGTCGAGGTCCTGCTTCTGGAAGTTCTTGAGTGCCCCCGACACATGGTTCTTCAAGTCCTCGACGTTTTTGACCAGTTCTTCTCGATAGCTGTCCCAGTTGCTCACGAACTCGTCCATCTTTTCGGCGATGCTGTCGTGGCCCCAGATATCGCTTATGGCTTCGCTGCGGTCGTCGATACCTTCGAAGACCTTATGGATCTGTCCGAGATTCCTCTTCGAGTCCTCCAGCAGTGTGTAGTCGACAACCAGCCGGTCGCGGCTGCCCATACGTCCCCCTCCCTTTGCCTTACGTGGTCAACAGCTCCCGTTGCGGATCAACCCACCGGCACAGTCACCGTGAACGCCTCCCCGCTCCCCAGGTGCAGCAGGCCCTTGCCCGTGGTCACCGGGCCGCCCACCGCGCTCCGGCTCAGGCGCACGCCGATCAGTTCGCCGCTCGACGTGTCCTGCGGGGACAGCAGCAGGCCGCGCTTGGACTTCTTCAGGTCGACCTGCCAACCGCTGAAGCCCGAGCAGACGTCGTCCTCGTCGCCGGCGATGACGATGCCGATGCCGCGGTCGGAGCCCGTCGAGATCAGCCTCTTGAACTCGTCCTCCGCATCGCAGTCCTCCAGCAGCTCGCCGTCGTCGATCAGGACGACGATCGGACGCTCCACAGACGCCGTCGCCACGGCCTCCTGCAGCTCGTCCTCCTCGATGTCGCTGCCCGTGAAGACCGCCAGCACGCCCTCAAGGCCGTTCAGTTCGCGCAGCGGGGAGGTCCGCGGGGCAGCGACGACCAGGCGGGCGCCGCGGCCCACAAACGTACGCGCCAGGTTCATCAGCACCGTCGAGCGGCCCGACTTCGCCGGGCCCGCGATCACGAAGCCCGGCGAGCCGTACGCCAGGTCCGGGCCGAAGGCCGTCAGGTCGTCGCCGCCGACGCCCACCAGGCCCCACAGCGGCGAGGCGGACGCCGCCGGGTCGACGTGCTGCCATGCCTGGTCGAAGGTGATGCGGCTGGGCAGCGAGTCCACCCGGAACGGCCGCAGGGCCCGCGGCACCGCCGCGTCCCGGCGAGTCGCCCCCTCTCCGATGGCCACAAGGGCAGCGTTCTGCCCCTGCCCGGTGGCGTCCTCGCTCAGCAGCGCGAACTGGATCTCCGTACCCGCCTCGTTGCGGAACGCGCGGCCTGGCGGGATCTCGTCCGGCACCTTGCGGCTGTTGATGCCCAGCATCGAGAAGTCGCTACGGTCCGCAAGGCGCAGGCCGTACTTGTCCTCCGTCAGCGAGGAGATCCGACCGGTCAGCAGCTGCCTGTCACCCGTGATCACCAGGTGGATGCCGACGCTCGCGCCCTCGCGCATCAGGGTCAGCAACTCGTCGGTCAGCTCGCCGTGTTCCAGCTCGCCCAGGGAGGAGACCCAGCCCTCCCAGCGGTCAAGGAGCAGCACGATATGCGGCAGCCGCCGGTCCTCCGGCATCCCGGCGCGCTGCTCGCCGATGTCCGCGAAGCCGTACTCCGCAAGGAGCTCCTGCCGCCTGCTCGCCTCCGCCGACAGCCGGCGGACCAGGCGGACGGCCCGCTCGCTCTGGTTGCGGCCCACCACCGCGCCGCAGTGCGGCAGCTTGGACAGAGCGTTCAGCGCGCCGTTGCCGCAGTCGATGCCGTACAGGTGGACGTCGGCGCAGGAGAGGGTGCGGGCCAGGGAGCCCGCGATCGTACGCAGCACCTGGGACCGGCCGCTGCGCGGCGCACCCGCGATGAGCAGG
Source organism: Streptomyces sp. NPDC004647 (assembly GCF_040609575.1). Taxonomy (NCBI): domain Bacteria; kingdom Bacillati; phylum Actinomycetota; class Actinomycetes; order Kitasatosporales; family Streptomycetaceae; genus Streptomyces; species Streptomyces sp. NPDC004647. The sequence goes on from NZ_JBEXKU010000016.1 coordinate 48,274, forward strand.
TGGCCGAAGGTGGCGAAGTCGATCGCGACCGCGCGGCGGGCCTGGCTCGACGGCAGGTCCTCGATGCCGTACGGCGCCGGGGGCAGCACGCCCAGACCCTGCGCCGGCGGCAGGTCCTCCGGCAGCAAGGTCTCCGCAAGGGCCGGCAGCCACGGGCTGTGCTGCTGCGGGATGCGCAGGTGCGCGTTGGCCTCCCGGACGGCGTCGACCAGCACCTTCAGGTCGGTGATCTCCTCTTCCTCGCTCTTGGCGGCCGCGGGCTTCGCCAGCGCCGCGCGGCCCAGGCCGGCCCAGTCCAGCTCCCCGGTCCACGGGGCGACGGCCATCGGGTCCACGGTGCCGGGGCGGCGGCCGCCGACGCGGCCGGACTGGAAGGGGATGAGGGAGGCTGCGCCGGTGCGCACGTAGGCGCGGCCCGGGTTGTTCTTGGAGATGTTGCCGGCCTCGGGCGAGTCGATGACGTCCGTCGACTCGCCGCCGTCGGTGACCCGCAGGGCGATACGGAGGTTGGTGTTGGCCCGGATCTCCGGCGAGACCACGCCGGACGGCCGCTGGGTGGCCAGCATCAGGTGGATGCCGAGGGAGCGGCCGCGCTGGGCGATGTTGACAAGGCCGGTGACGAAGTCCGGCAGGTCGCGGACCATGGACGCGAACTCGTCGATGACCAGCAGCAGTCGGGGCAGCGGCGCCATACCCGGATTACGGCGCACCAGGTCCTGGTAGTCCTCGATGTCCTTCGCCCCGACCTGGGCGAGCATGTGCTCGCGGCGGTGCAGCTCGGCGCCGAGCGATTCCAGGGCGCGCTCGACGAGGTGGGCGTCGAGGTCGGTGACCATGCCGACGGTGTGCGGCAGGTGGACGCAGTCCTTGAACGCGCTGCCGCCCTTGTAGTCGACGAGCACGAAGGTCATGTTCTCCGGCGTGTTCGCCACCGCCAGCGCGGCGACGATCGTCTGCAGCAGCTCGGACTTGCCGGAGCCCGTCGTACCCGCGATGAGGCCGTGCGGCCCGTCCTTGCGGATGTCGATGCCGAACGGCCCGTCGTACGACTCACCGACCATCGCCAGCGTGGACTGCCCGCCGGTCTGCCAGCGGGCGGCCACCGCGCCGGCCGTCGGCGGCTCCATCCCGATGACGTCAAGGAGCCGACTGGCGTCCGGCAGCGCGCTGTCCGTCGCCTCGCCGCTGATGTCGCGCAGCGGGGCGAGCGCCCGGGCCACCCGGGCGCACCAGGCCGGCGAGACGAAGTCGGGCCGTACGCCCAGGACTTTGGCCTTGCCCTCCTGCTGCACGCGCAGCCGCAGCACGGAGGGGTCGACCTGCTCCGCAGCCACCGGCGCCGCCGGCGCGGGGGCGCCGCTCTGGTTGTCGAGGGAGAGCAGCACAGCGGCGGTGTTGGTCAGCGCCGGCGTGGCGGGCGCGGCCGACTTCTTCCGCTTCCGCTTGCGGCGCGACCTGCCGGCCTCGGCCGCCGCGTTCTTCCGCTGCTCCTCCTCGGCGGCCCGCCGCAGCACTTCGAGAGCGTCGCTCGCGCCGCCGCCGGCCTGCTGCTCGTGCCTGGCGTGCCGGGCATTGCGCGGCTCCGCGATCACGATGCCCTTGCACTCGCCCGGCAGGAAGCGCTCCTCGGCGTCCAGGCAGATCGCGTACATCGATACGGCCGGGCCTTCCTTCAGCAGCCGTACGACGCCGGGCATCGAGCGCAGCCGGCGCGAGCCGTCCCAGACGACGACGATGTCGGGGTCGGAGAAGCCCACCTGACCGCGGTTCTCCTGGGCGGCCTTCTGCCTGGCCTCAAGGATCTGGGTGAGTTCGCCGATACGGGCGCCGACGGTCTCGGCGTCGTTCCCGATGAGGACGTTGGCGTCCTGCGCCGTCGGACGGGCATGCGGCAGCCAGCGGACCCAGTCCCAACCGGCCTGCGCGTTCGCCTCGGTGAGCACGTAGAACTGCACGTCCAGCGGGCTGTGCAGGGCGGCCGCCTGCGTCACCGTCCACCGCGCCAGGCTGCGCGCGGTATCGTCGGGACCCGCGAAGCCGATCACGCCGAGCCGGCCCAGGTGCAGGACGACGGGGGTGTCGGCGATGTCCCAGGTGACCTGGCGGCGGTGGTCGTCCTGCTCGGGGTCGTCGAGGACGACGGCGGAGGGCAGTCGGCCGGTGCCCACCCGCAGCAGCAGGTGATCGGCGTCGCTGCGGCGGCGCTCCCACAGACGCGTGCGGGGGCCGGTGGCGTTGGCCCAGATGGTGCCGGGGTCCGGGTGGTCGAGGCGGCGGTCGCCGCGCTCCAGGACCAGCGCCTCCTGCGCGTCGCGCTCGATCCGGGCCTTGTGCTCCTCGTACTCCTTGACCTGCTTGGCGTGGGACTTGCGGCCGTGCTTCTTGTCCCAGAAGTAGTTGGCGATCATGATCAGCGGGCTGAAGACCGCGATCAGCAGGTACGTCATGCGCCCCATCACCAACGCCATGGTGACGGCCATGGCGAGCGGGGACAGCGCCATCAGCCAGGGCAGCGGCCGGGCCTCGTACTCCTTCGGGGGCGCCGGCAGGCGGAACTTGGTGGTGCGCTCCGGGGGGCGCAGCCGCGGGGGGCGGTTGTAGTCGAGCCCGGAGGCGTCGTCGGACCACTTCAGGGCCGCGTCCGGGGGCGTGTAACGGGCCACGTCGAGCAGGGTGTTGCCGATGGCGAGCTGGGAGCCGACGCGCAGCCGCTGCCCTTCGAGCGGCTTGCCGTCGACGCGCACCTCGTCAGGCTTGGGCTCCTTGTCCTCGGGTGCCGCACCCGGCCGGCCGGGCTGCCCGCCTGGCTGCTGTCCCGGCCCCTCGCCGCCCTGCCTGCCGCCGTGCACGGTCAGGCGGAGGTCGTCCGCGGAGACCACGTAGAGCGTCAGCGCGCGCTGGGGCAACTCCGGGTCGTCGATGATCAGTTGGCAGTTCGGGCCGGAGCCTATGTCGTACCGGCCGATGCCGAACCGGTACACGGCGCCGGCGTCGGGCCCGCCGGCCACCCGGACCTCGATGACACCGGACTGCTCGCCGGGCAGCGTGGCGGAGGGGTCGTCCAGGCTCACCACCGCGCCGTCGCGCAGCGGGGAGGTGGTGACGGTGTGGGCGGGGTCCACTTGGCAGTTGTCGACGTAGAGCGCGGGACCGGGCTGCCCGGCGAGCGAGCCGGGCCCGACCCCACCCCGCACCCGGGCCGCCAGCTCCCGGGCAACGGCGTCGATACGGGTCTCCGGGTCGGCATCGAGGACAAGGTCTTTGCTGGCGTTCGTATAGGGGTCGACGACAGTCAGCTTCAAACGCACTTAGCTCCTCCTCGAAATGCCTCTCTACGAGGGAGAGAATATCGTCCCGGCAACTCGGTCGTGCACCTGCGGTATTCCTCAACAACGTCCCGATTTAAGGGGAGTTGATGGCCGCGTGACTGAACTTGTGTGCATCTGTGAGTGGTTAGCGACTAAGGTGCCCAACGGCGTGTGCCCGAACCGGTGCGCGCCACACGTATGCCGGGAGGGGGACCTCGCGGTCGTCAACGGAGGGAAGGGGAGCGTCATGGCTAAAGACCTCGATGTCACATATGAGGACATGCGGGCCGCCGCGAAGAAGATGAACCGCGAGAAGGAGCGCATCGAGGAGAAGCTCCAGGACCTGAAGACCTACATCGACGGCCTGCTCGAGAGCGGCTTCGTCACCCGGCAGGCGTCGAAGAAGTTCGGCCAGGACTTCGAGGAGTTCAAGCAGGGCATGTCGAAGACCAACGAGGGTCTCGACGGCCTGGCCCAGTACCTGGAGAAGGCGGCGGACTCCTTCGAGAACCTCGACGCCGAGCTCGGCAAGTAAGTCGGCGACTGCCGCGGTTGAGCCTGCCTGCGCACAGCGCCGGGGGGTGAGGGCGGTGTCGGCCTGGATCGGCCGATACCGCCCTCACTCCTTTTTTGCTTTCTGCGGCATGGTGTAAGGGGCGTAATGGGCGGCCGGGCCGCCGCGAGACCTCACCCGGAATTTCTCCATCTCCATTACATCTCTTACAGTGCATCCACAGAGTATTCACAGGCGGCAAATACCGCGGTGCGGCGCTGGAGGGCGTCCCCGGCGAGGCGCTGATCGGCACCTCCGAGCATGTGGTGCTCGGCACCCGGTGGATCTACGATGGCGTCCACGACCCGGTGGTGGTGGCGCAGTTGCGCACCCTCCTGCGCGGTGAGGCGATGCCGCAGCAGCAGAGCAAGAGCGACGCCCCTGACCCGACGGTCACCGTGCACGGAACTGGCCCTGACGACGGGCTTGACGTTCAGGTCAACCGCGTCCTGCGGCCGGCGGAGGCCGCGCAGAGGTCGTCCGGACGCCTCGTCGCCGGGTGGACCTGGCCAAACGGAACGGCTACACGGGGAGTACTCGCGGCCGTCGCGCCGCGGTAAGAGGTCGCGCGGATACAGTAGGTGTGTGGTCATGGTCGGCGGTTCGGCCGTTCGTCCCAGCGGTGAGTTGTCCAGGACCACCGGATCGGGCCGCGCACGGTGATGATTGTGTCGGCGAGGACGAAGAAGGCATCAATGACGGTGACGCGACGCTCGTAGCACTGTGGGGTGGGATGACCTCTGGAAGCCGCCTCGCATACCCCGCAGCAGGCTCAGGCGACGACCGAGTCGATTCGGCCTGTCGGTTCAGTCGCGTCGTGGTGGATCGGGGTGTGGGCGCCGGTCAGGGGTACGCCCGTGCCGCCGCGGCGGTTCGCCACGATCTCCGCGGCGATCGACAGGGCCGTCTCCTCGGACGTACGGGCGCCGAGGTCGAGGCCGATCGGGGAGCGCAGCTTGGCCAGTTCCAGCTCCGTGAGACCGGCCTGGCGCAGCCGGTCGAGGCGGTCGAGGTGGGTGCGGCGGGAGCCCATCGCGCCGACGTAGGCGACCGGCAGCCTCAGCGCCCGCTCCAGCAGCGGGACGTCGAACTTGGCGTCGTGGGTGAGCACGCACAGCACCGTACGGCTGTCGACCTCGGTCGAGTCGAGGTAGCGATGCGGCCAGTCGACCACGATCTCGTCGGCCTCGGGGAAGCGCAGCGCGGTGGTGAAGACGCGGCGGGCGTCGCACACCGTGACGCGGTAACCGAGGAACTTGCCGACCCGGACGAGAGCCGAGGCGAAGTCGATCGCGCCGAAGACGATCATGCGGGGCGGCGGCACGCTGGATTCCACCAGCAGGACCACCGGCTGTCCGCAGCGGCTGCCGTCGGCGCCGATCACGATCGTCTCCGTGCGTCCCGCGTCCAGTAGGGCGACGGCCTCCCCCGCCGCCGTACGGTCCAGCTCCGGGTGACCGCCCAGAGTCCCGGTGGACGAGCCGCCGGGCCGTACGACCAGCGGCCGGCCCAGCAGCTCCGGCGGGCCCTCGACGATGCGCGCGACTGCCGCCGCCTCCCCTGCGGCAGCGGCGGCCAGCGCGACCGCGAACGTCTCCCGGTCGGTGCGCTCCGCGGAGGAACCGGGCTCCGCCGAGGAACCGGCCCCCGCCGAAGAACCGACCGCCGCCGAGGAGCCGCCCTCCACCGAGGAGCTCCCCGCACGGACCGGGGAACCGCCCCCCGCCGAGGAACCACCCCCACGGACCGGGGTGACGAGGATGTCGATGACACCGCCGCAGGTCAGCCCGACGGCGAAGGCGTCCTCGTCGCTGTACCCGAACCGCTCGAGTACCGACTCGCCGGTCTCCAGGGCCCGCTCGCACAGCTCGTACACCGCGCCCTCCACGCAGCCGCCGGAGACGGAGCCGATCGCCGTGCCGTCGGTGTCGACCGCGAGGGCCGCACCGGGCTGCCGGGGTGCGCTGCCGCTGATCGCCACGACCGTGGCGACGGCGAAGTCGCGTCCCTGCTCGCACCACCGGTCGAGCTCTTCGGCGATGTCCAGCATGGCGATCACCTCTCCTTCAGGGTTGCGCGGAGGACACGGCGGCGCTACTTGACGCCGAGCCAGTGCTCGATGGGGCTGAGGGCGAAGTAGACGAGGAAGATCCCGGTCAGCACCCACATGAAGGCACCGGGCTCGCGCCACTTTCCCTGCGCCGCCTTGATGGCGGTGAAGGCGATGACGCCCGCGCCGACGCCCACCGTGATGGAGTACGTGAACGGCATCAGCACGACGGTCAGGAAGACCGGGATCGCCACCGCCCGGTCGCTCCAGTCCACATGCCTGGCGTTCTGCATCATCATCGCGCCGATGACGACCAGGGCCGCGGCCGCGACCTGGCCCGGAACGATCTGGGTGAGCGGCGTGAAGAACAGACAGGCCGCGAAGAACAGACCCGTGACCACGCTCGACAGTCCCGTACGCGCGCCCTCGCCGACGCCGGTGGCCGACTCGATGAAGACGGTCTGCCCGGAGGCGCTCGAGGCACCGCCGATCGCACCGCCCGCGCCGTCAATGAACAGCGCCTTGCTGAGCCCCGGCATCCGGCCCTTGCCGTCCGCGAGCCCCGCCTCGGTGCCGACACCGATGATCGTGGCCATCGCGTCGAAGAAGCCGGCCAGCACGAGCGTGAAGACGATCACGCCGACGGTCATGGCGCCGACCGAGTCCCAGCCGCCGAACTCGACCTGGCCGAAGAGCGAGAAGTCCGGCGAGGACACCGCGCTTCCGTCGAGCTCGGGCGGGGCGCCGCCCCAGGTCTTGGGGTCGAGGTTGCCGACCGCGTTGACCACCACCGCGATGACCGTGCCGGCCACGATGCCGATCAGGATCGCGCCCGGGACGTTGCGGGCCTGCAGCATGAAGATGAGCAGCAGAGTGACGCAGAAGATCAGTACGGGCCAGCCGGCGAGCGCGCCGCCGGCCCCCAGGGTGACCGGGGCTGCTTCCACACCCATCTGTACGAAGCCGGCCTTCACGAGGCCGATCAGCGCGATGAACATCCCGATGCCGATGGTGATGGCGTGCTTCAGCGCCAGCGGGATGGCGTTCATGATCATCTCGCGGAGTCCGGTGACGACCAGCAGGCAGATCACCAGGCCGTAGATCACGCACATGCCCATGGCCTGCGGCCACGTCATGTTGGGAGCCACCTGGGTGGACACCACACCCGAGACGCCGAGTCCGGCGGCCAGCGCCAGCGGCACCTTCCCGGCGAAGCCCATCAGCAGGGTGCTGACGGCCGCGGCGAACGCGGTGGCCGTGATCAGACCGGTGCGGGCCAGGGTGTTCCCGCTCGCGTCCTCACCGGACAGCAGCAGCGGGTTGAGCAGCAGGATGTACGCCATCGCCATGAAGGTGGTGATGCCGCCGCGCACCTCTCGCGCGACCGTCGATTCTCGGGCGGATATGTGGAAGTACCGGTCGAGCCAGGACCGGCCCGTGGGCGGGCGGGAGCCGGAGCCCGCGTCCGGCGACGCGGTCCTCGGCTCTACTGACGACTGGGTCATGGTGCGAACTCCCAAGGTTCATAGGGGCACCCGCGTGCGGGGGAAATCTCCGCGGGATTTGGGATGCACGACCCGGGGGACGGCCCGAGACGAACGAACGGGGTACTGCGAAACGGGGTACTGCACTGCACACCGCGAGCGGTACGGTGCCGGTCCCCGGGCGGTGCGGACGAGCCGTCCGTACCGCCCGGAGAGCTGTCAGGTGCCGGTGAGGTGCTCGGGGCGGACCGGCACGCGCGCGAGGGCCAGGCCGGTCGCCGCCCGGATGGCGGCGACCACGGCCGGGGTGGAGGACAGCGTCGGCGCTTCGCCGACACCGCGCAGCCCGTACGGCGCGTGCTCATCGGCCAGCTCGAGCACATCGACCGGCATGGTCGGGGTGTCGAGGATGGTCGGGATCAGGTAGTCGGTGAAGGAGGGATTGCGCACGCGTCCGTCCTGGGACACGACGATCTCCTCCATGACGGCGAGGCCGAGGCCCTGGGTCGTACCGCCCTGGATCTGGCCGACCACGGACAGCGGGTTGAGTGCCTTGCCGACGTCCTGGGCGGCCGCCAGCTCGATGACCTTCACCAGGCCGAGCTCGGTGTCCACCTCCACGACCGCGCGATGGGCGCAGAAGGAGTACTGGACGTGACCGAAACCCTGCCCCGTGACCAGGTCGAACGGCTCGGTCGGGCGGTGCCGCCACTCCAGTTCGATGTCGATGGCCTCGTCCTCCAGCACGTCGGCCAGGTCGGCGAGGACCTCACCGCCGTCGGTGACGACCTTGCCGCCCTCGAGCAGCAGCTCGGCGGTCGCCCACGCCGGGTGGTACGAGCCGAACTTCCGGCGGCCCAGCTCGAGCACCTTTTCGCGGACGGCCTCGCAGGTGTGCTTCACCGCGCCGCCGGTGACATAGGTCTGGCGGGACGCGGAGGTGGAGCCGGCGGAGCCGACCCGGGTGTCGGCCGGTTGGATGGTCACCTGCGTGACGCCGAGTTCGGTGCGGGCGATCTGGGCGTGCACGGTGACCCCGCCCTGCCCGACCTCGGCCATCGCGGTGTGCACCAGGGCGACCGGCTCGCCGCCGACGGCCTCCAGCCGTACGCGGGCGGTGGAGTAGTCGTCGAAGCCCTCGGAGAAGCCGACGTTCTTGATGCCGACGGCGTAGCCGACTCCGCGGACGACGCCCTCGCCGTGGGTCGTGTTGGACAGACCGCCCGGCAAGGCGCGGACGTCGGTGGAGTGGCCCTGGGGCCCCGCGGCCTCCCACTGCTTCTCCGGCGGCACCGGCAGTGCCTTGACGCGGCGCAGCAGTTCGGCGACCGGCGCCGGGGAGTCGACGACCTGGCCTGTCGGCATGGTCGAGCCCTGTGACATCGCGTTGAGCCGGCGGAACTCCACCGGGTCCAGGTCCAGCTCCGCGGCGAGCTTGTCCATCTGTGCCTCGTACGCGAAGCAGGCCTGGACCGCGCCGAAGCCGCGCATGGCGCCGCAGGGCGGGTTGTTGGTGTAGAGCCCGACGACCTCGATGTCGACGTTGTCGATCACATACGGGCCGGCGCCCAGGGACGCGGCGTTGCCGACGACCGCCGCGGTGGTGGAGGCGTAGGCGCCGCCGTCCAGCACGATCCGGCACTTCATGTACTGGAGCTTGCCGTCGCGGGTCGCGCCGTGCTCGTACGCGAGCTTGGCCGGGTGCCGGTGGACGTGGCCGAAGAACGACTCGAACCGGTTGTAGACGATCTTCACCGGCTTGCCGGTGCGCATCGCCAGCAGACAGGCGTGGGCCTGCATGGACAGGTCCTCGCGGCCCCCGAAGGCGCCGCCGACGCCGGAGAGCGTCATCCGGACCTTGTCGTCGGGCAGGCCGAGGACCGGGGCGAGCTGCCGGTGGTCCGCGTGGAGCCACTGGGTGGCGATGTAGAGGTCGACTCCGCCGTCCTCCGCCGGGACCGCGAGGCCCGACTCCGGTCCGAGGAAGGCCTGGTCCTGCATGCCGACCTCGTACTCGCCCCGGACGACGACGTCGGACCGGGCCTCGGCGGCGGACACGTCGCCGCGCAGTACGGGCTGCCGGTGCACGATGTTGGGGTGCGGCACATGGCGGGCGTGACGGTCCTCGCGGTCCGGGTGCAGCACCGGGGCGCCCTCGGCGGTCGCGGAGGCCTCGTCGGTGACGAGCGGCAGCTCGGTGTACTCGACCCTGATCTTCGCGGCGGCGCGGCGCGCGGTCTCCGGGTGGTCGGCGGCGACCAGGGCCACCGGCTCGCCGTGGAAGCGGACGACGTCCTTGGCCAGTACCGGCTGGTCGCAGAACTCCAGACCGTAGTGCGTGCCGGCCGGCAGGTCGTCGTACGTCATGACCGTCTCGACGCCGGGCGTCGCCAGCGCCTCGGAGATGTCGATCGACGTGATCGCGGCGTGTGCGTGTGGGCTGCGGAGGGTGAAACCCCACAGCATGTCCTCGTGCCACAGGTCCGAGGCGTACGCGAATTCGCCGGTCACCTTGAGGGTGCCGTCGGGGCGGAGCGTGGACTCGGTGATGCCGCCCCTGGTCCTGCTGCCCTGGGTGATGCTGGTGGGGGTACGGGTGACGCCCATGTCAGACCGCCTCTCCCGTGGTCGCGGCCGCGCTGCGGGCGGCCGCCAGACGTACCGCGTCCAGGATCTTCTCGTAGCCCGTACAGCGGCACAGGTTGCCCGACAGGGCCTCGCGGATGTCCGCGTCCGAGGGCTCCGGGCTGCGCTCCAGCAGCTCGTCGGCGGCGACCAGCAGACCCGGGGTGCAGAAACCGCACTGCACGGCCCCGGCGTCGATGAACGCCTGCTGGACCGGGGAGAGAGCCGACGCCGGGGCTTCCGGATCCGTCCCGCGGGAGATCGCGGCCTCGCCGGTCTGCGAGTCGGCGGCCGGTGGCAGCGGACTCTCCGACGGGCGAGGCAACCAGTTCCGGGCGTCGTCCAGGCCGGTGCCGCAGACGCCGTCGCCGCAGCCGCTCCCGGCGCGCTGCCTGGCGTACTCGGCGAGGCCCTCGACGGTGACGACGTCGCGGCCCTCCACCTGTCCGGCGGCGACGAGGCAGGCGCAGACCGGTACGCCGTCGAGGCGGACCGTGCAGGAGCCGCACTCGCCCTGCTCGCAGGCGTTCTTGGAACCCGGCAGGCCCATCCGCTCGCGCAGCACGTACAGCAGGGACTCGCCCTCCCAGACGTCATCGGCCTCCTGCGGACGGCCGTTGACCGTGAAGTTCACGCGCACTGGGCGCTCCTCTCGTTGCCGCGGTGGGCCTCCCAGACCCAGCCGAGCGTGCGGCGGGCCATGATGCCGACCGCGTGGCGCCGGTACTTCGCGCTGCCGCGTACGTCGTCGATGGGGTTGCACGCCCCGGAGCACAGCTCGGCGAACTGCTGGGCGATGGCGGGGGTGATGATCCTGCCGCTCTCCCAGAAGCCGCCCTCGTCGAGCGCCGCGTTCAGGAAGTCCTCGGCCTCGCGGGCCCGCACCGGGGTGGGTGCGGCGGAGCCGATGCCGGTCCGCACAGTGCGGGTCTCCGGGTGCAACGCCAGGCCGAAGGCGCACACCGCGATGACCATCGCGTTGCGGGTGCCGACCTTGGAGAACTGCTGCGGCCCGCCGGCCTTCTTGATGTGGACGGCCCTGATGAGCTCGTCCGCGGCGAGCGCGTTGCGCTTCACCCCGGTGAAGAACTCCTCGACCGGGATGAGACGGGTCCCGCGGACCGACTCGACCTCGACCTCGGCCCCGGCGGAGAGCAGCGCCGGGTGGCAGTCGCCCGCCGGGGAGGCCGCGCCCAGATTGCCGCCCACGGTGCCGCGGTTGCGGATCTGAGGGGAGCCGACGGTGTGGGCGGCCAGCGCCAGGCCGGGAAGCTCGGCCCGCAGATACTCCATGATCCGGGTGTACGGCACGGCGGCGCCCAGCCGTACGGTCTCCTCGCCGACCTCCCACTCCCGCAGCTCGGGGATGCGGTTCAGGTCGAGGAGGTACTCCGGCCGGCGGTGGTCGAAGTTGATCTCGACCATCACATCGGTGCCACCCGCGATGGGCACGGCCGTGGGGTGCTCGGCCTTCGCGGCGAGCGCCTCACCCCAGCCTGAGGGGCGAAGGAAGTCCATGGTGGCTCTCTTCTACGCATTCGGTCTTTCGGAAACCGGCCGGCGAGGACGGACTGCCCTCACCGGCTCATACATGTCCTGTTGACGCGGCCTGAGGCCAGTACACCGAGCTACGCCCCAGTGGGTGCAGTCACCGAAACCATGAAGGAGTTGGCTGGCCCCCGGCCGGGTCTTGTAGATTCGAACGAAAGACGGGGATCGGAAACCTCGCAGTTTTCCAACGGCAACACAGGACGATCGGCGGGCGACGAGATGCGGCTGCGCGCACTGCTGGAGACCGACACCCTCGGCCTGCGACTACTCGGCGGCGAGGACGAGCTGGACCGCAGTGTGCGCGGTGTGATGACCACCGATCTGCGCGACCCGAGCCGCTATCTGTCGGGCGGCGAGCTGGTGCTCACGGGCCTGGCCTGGCGTCGCAGGCCGGAGGACTCCGAGCGGTTCGTACGGATCCTCACCCAGGCCGGGGTCGCGGGGCTCGCGGCGGGCGAGGCGGAGTTGGGATCCGTCCCGGAGGACCTGGTGGTGGCCTGCGCCCGCAACCGGCTGCCGCTGTTCTCGGTGCACGAGGACGTCGCGTTCGCAGCGATCACCGAGCATGTGGTGCGGCAGGTCTCCGGCGAGCGTGCCGGGGACCTCGCGGCGGTCGTGGACCGGCACCGGCGGCTGATGACCTCCGGGCCCGCGGGCGGCGGACCCGAAGTGGTCCTCGATCTGCTCGGCTCCGACCTGGACCTGCGGGCCTGGGTGCTCTCTCCGGCCGGCCGGCAGATCGCCGGCTCGAGCCTCGCCGGCGCCGGGCCCGAGCTGTCGGCTCCGATGTGCGCGGCGCTGGCGGGCGAGCATCTGGCGACGCTGCGCAGCGGGCGGCGCGGCCCGCACCGGGTCGTCACCCAGGGCGGCAGCACGTACTCGCTCTTCCCGATCCGCACCGGCGGCCGCGGCGCGGCGGGCTCCCGGGACGTACGGGAGATCGTGCTCTCGGACTGGCTGCTGGCGGTCGAGGCGGACGCTGGGGACTGGCCGGCCGAGCGGCTCGACCTGCTGCACGGGGTCACGCAGCTGATCGCGGTGGAACGGGACCGCAGGGACGCGGCCCGTACGGTGCGGCGCCGGCTGGCGCAGGAGGTGCTGGAGCTGTTGCAGACCGGGGCGCCGCCCGCGGAGGTCGAGGCCCGTCTGCGGGTGGCGGCTCCTGTGCTGCTGCCCGGTCTGGGCAGTGCTCCGCACTGGCAGGTGGTGGTGGCCCGGGTCGAGTGGGACGAGAGCGACATCGAGGGCGGGCCGGTCACCCAGTCGCTGCTGGAGGAGATCCTCGTCGACCCGCAGGCGGGCGGCCCGGAGCCGTCGGACCGGATCGCGGTGGCGCACAGCGGGGACGAGGCGATCGCGCTGGTGCCGCTGCCGTCCGCGGCCGCCGGGGACGACGGGGATCTACCGGGCTTGCAGGCCGCTGAGCTGCTGGCGGCGGTCGGCGAGCCGCTGGCGCGCGGCCTGGACGGGGACGGACGGCTGACGATCGGGGTCAGCGCGGCCGTGCACTCCGCGGAGGGGCTGCGCGGTGCGCTGGAGGAGGCCCGGCACGCACGCCGGGTCGCGGCGGCGCGGCCGGGCCGGGTGTGCGCGGCCGGCCACCACGAACTGGCCTCGCACGTCCTGTTGCTGCCGTTCGTCCCGGACGATGTCCGGCGCGCCTTCACGGCCCGCCTCCTGGACCCGCTGCGGGAGTACGACCGCCGCCACCGGGCGGAGCTGGTCTCGACGCTGGAGTCCTTCCTGGAGTGCGACGGCTCGTGGACGCGCTGCGCGACGCGGCTGCATCTGCATGTGAACACGCTGCGGTACCGGGTGGGCCGGATCGAGCAGCTGACGGGCCGTGACCTGTCGCGGCTCGAGGACAAGCTGGACTTCTTCCTGGCCCTGCGGATGAGCTGAGCCGGTTCCGGCCGAATTCCGGGCCGAACTCCCGGCCGGATCCTGCGGGTCGGTGCGGACAGGGTTGGTCCGGACGTGGTCCGGGCGTGGTCCGTTCCGGGGGCCGACCGCGGCCGATGATCCGCCTTCGCCCCTGCTGGGGCCCGCTTACGAGGCCCGCGATACGCGGCTCCGCACCGCCGGAATCGGGGGAGCGGATCCCTCGCCTGCGCAAACGTTTTGGGTTCCTCGCCGGAAACATCATGTGAATTCGTTCACTCAAGCTCTTGGCCACGCAACGGAATTCGTGCTGAGATTCCTCCACGGCTTCCGGCTCGATGGCGCGCTAGGGGAGGAAAGGTGGCGGATACCGCCATGTCGCATTCTGGACGGCCAGAGGCAGTGGGGGGGACCGGCCCACGGGATCCGCACGCATGGAATCCGCACGCCCACGATCCACACGCCCACGATCCGCGCCAGGTTGCCGTATGGCGGCTGCGGTCACGCGGCTGCTGGGACGACGCGGCGGCGCTGCTCGCCCCGTACGCCGAGGGCGACCCGGTGGTGACCCTCCAGCGCGCGGCCCTGCTCGTCGAGCGGTGCATGTTCACCGCCGCGGGCTGGGCCGAGGCCGAGGACGCGCTACGTGCCGCCGAGGCCGTCGCGCGTACGGACGACGAACGGGGCGCCGCGGCGTGCGAGCGCGGCCACCTCGCGTACACGGCGACGGTCCTCGGCGCCCGCGACCGGGCCGACGAGGCCCGTGCCGCACTCGGCCGCTCGGCGGCCCTGCTGGCCCCATCCGCTCCGGGCCGCCCCCTGCTGGACTTCCGCCGCGGTCTGATCGCCGAGCACATCGCGGACAGCCCGCAGGCGGCCCGCGCCGCCTACCGCCGCGCCCACGCGGGCGCCACGGCCCAGGGGGATCTGCTGCTGTGCTCCTCCACCTGGCGGCACCTGGCCGGGTTGGCGCTGCGCGACGGCGAACTGGCGGAGGCCCGCCACGGATTCGCCGAGTCTCTCCGTCTCCGCGAGGAGCTGGGCTATCTGATCGGCACGGCACCGGCCCTGGTGGCCCTTGCGGAGGCCGAGCCGGAGCCGGAGGCCACCCGCCTGCGGGCGGAGGCGGCCCGCCTCTTCCGCCTCCTGGGCGGCCACCCCACCTGGCTGGCCGACCAATTGACCACGGCCCCCGCGGCCTGACGGATATACAGCGACGGTTGCGGGACGGTACGGGACAGCCGTCAGAGCGAACCGGGGGGCATGAGCCATTGGGATGCCTGACCCGTGGTCTCGGCAATCGTCTCGAAGTCGACGTCGTAGTGGAGGATCGTGAGGCCCTGGAGCTCGGCGGTCGCGGCCACGACGAGGTCGACCGGACCGGCAGAGCGATGGCGGCCTGGCGCGGTCAGCTCCTGCTGGACCTCCCAGGCCCTGACGTAGGCCCGGTCGTCCACGGGCGCCCACCCGAACAGCGTCTTGAGGTCTTCGACGATCTCCTCGCGATCACGGGTTGAGCGCGCACTGTAGAGAAACTCGTCGCGACAGCTGAGAGCGTCCGGCACGGATCTGGGCGGCCACCCGGCCGGGACATCCCGCCGCAGCAGGTCCTCGTACATCTCATCGAAGCCGCACCGACCGGGGCGGCCACCCGGCCGGGACATCCCGCCGCAGCAGGTCGTCGTACGTCTCGCGGCGGACCACCTCGCGTGCCTCGCCCTCGTGGCAGAAGACGACCGGCGGGCGGCGGGCGCCGTTGTAGTTGTTCGACAGCGAGTAGCAGTACGCGCCGGTGACCGGGACCGCGATGACGTCACCGACCCGCGGCTCGCGCAGCGGGATGTCGCGGATCAGGGTGTCGCCCGACTCGCAGTGGCGGCCGACGAGGTCGCAGCTCTCGCCGCCGCCCACGCGGGTGGCGACCGTGGCCTCGAACCGCTGCCCGTACAGCATCGGTTCCAGGTTGTCGCCCATGCCACCGTCCACGGCCACCAGCGTGCGCGGTCCGCGCTTGACGGTGACGGCCCGGTACAGGGTGGCGGCGGCCCCGGCCACCAGTGAGCGGCCGGGCTCGACGAGGAGCCGGGCGGTGGCGGGCAGGTGCTTGCGGGCCGCGTCGGTCAGCGTGCGGATGTACTCCTCGATCGTCGGGGGGCGGTCCTCGTACGTGTAGCGCACGCCCAGTCCCCCGCCCAGGTCGTACACCGCGTGCTCGCCCAACTCCCCGATGGCGCCGACCGCTTCGACCGCCCGCGCGAACGGCTCGGTGTCCAGCAGCTGCGAGCCGACATGCACATGCAGCCCCTCCAGACGCAGCCGGTCGCTCACCCGCAGCCGCGCAGCCGCGCGTACCGCGTCCGGCACGGAGAGGCCGAACTTCGATCCGGCGTGCCCGGTGGCCATCGCCTCGTGGGTATCGGCGTCGACGCCCGGGATCACCCGCAGCAGCACCCGCTGCTCGCCCTCCACGAGGTGCTCCAGGCGGTCGATGTCGTCGAAGTTGTCGACCACGACGGTGCCCGCGCCGGCGCGGACGGCCATGTCCAGATCCTCGTCGGTCTTCGCGTTGCCGTGCACCACGAGCAGGGCCGGGTCCGCCCCGGCGGCGAGCGCTGCGACCAGTTCCCCGCCGCCTGCGACGTCGATCCCGAGGCCCTCCTCGGCCATCACCCGGACGACGGCGGTGCACGGAAAGGACTTCGACGCGAAGACGGTTTGGCTGTTCGGCCAATGCTCTGCCAGAGCTCGTACATAGCTCCGCGCACGCTCCCGCAGGGCGCCCTCGTCCACGATGACGGCCGGGGTTCCGAAGCGGTCCGCCAGGTCGTTCGCACGGCAGCCGGCGACGACGAGTCCGCCGTCCTCGTCCAGGCGGGAACCGGGCGGGAAGAGCCCGACGAGATCGGCAGCGGTTGCGGCGGGCTGCGCGGTGGCGGTCATGTGCGGCTGCTCCTGTCAACGGGTTCGGGTCCTATCCTGGCCGCTGCGGCCGTACGGTGCCCCTGCCGATCGCCCCAGAAACCGAGGCTTCCCTTGTCCGATCCCACAAGTCCCTACGGACTGCCCGACGAGCGCACCGCGGGCACCCTGAGCCTGCTGCTCGAGGGCTCCGGCAGTGCCACCGTCCGGGCGCTGGCCACCCCCGCCGGGCTCGATGTGCCGGTGCGCGGGACGGTGATCCACGACCCGGGGGAACCGCTGTCCCCCTCGCCCGCCGCCCTGCTGCTCCTCGTCGGCGCGGAGGTGGCCGACCCCCGCTCGTGCGCCGTGCTGCGCCGGGCCGCCGAGCAGGGTTTCGCGGCGGTGGTCGTCAAGAGCCGCGGCCAGGACCCGGCGCGGCTCGTCGAGGAGGCCCGCGCCTGCGGAATCGCGGTGCTGGAGGCCGGGGACGCGGTCCCCTGGCGGTTCGTGGACGCCGCGCTCAGCTGCTCGCTCGCGGCGTACGGCGTCGGGGACGCGGCCGCCTCCGCCCCGGCCGGCGGCGAGGAGCTGTTCGCGCTGGCCGACACGCTCGCCGCGGTGGTCGGCGGGTCCGTGGCCATCGAGGATCTCGACCAGCACGTGGTCGCGTACTCCCACATCCCGGGCCAGCGCATCGACGCGCTGCGCGAGCGCGGCATCCTGCAGCGCCGGGTCCCGGACATGCCCGAGCAGCGGCAGCAGTACCGCGAGGTACTGGCCGCACCGGCCGTGGTCCGCTTCCCCACGGTGGGCGAGGAACTGGCCCGCGCGGCGGTCGCCGTTCGCGCGGGGGCTCTGCCGCTGGGCACCCTGTGGGCGATCGAACCGGAGGGCGGGCTCTCCGCCGAGGCCGAGGCGGCGCTGCGGGACGGCGCCCGGGCGGCGGCCCCGCATCTGCTGCGCGCGCTCAACGCGCCGGAGGCCGAGCGCCGGATGCGCCGGGATACGCTGCGCGCGGTCCTGGAGGGCTACGGCCCGCCGGCCGACGAGGCGGCGGCCCGGCTGGGCCTGCGGCCGGGGACGGAGTTCGCTCTGGCGGCGTTCGCCCCCCGCTCCGGGGAGGCGGCGGGCGCAGCACTGATCACGCACATCGAGTCCGCTCTGGTGCGCTACTGCTCCTCCCAGCGGGCGGAGGCGACGGTGGCGGCGACCGCCCGCGCGGTCTACGTCCTGCTGCCGTCGACGGCTCCCGGGGCGGGGCGGCGGTTCGCGGACGGGGCCCTGGCCGCCGTACGCCCGGCGGTCGGCGAACACGTGCGGGCCGCGGTCACCCGCCCGTACAGCGATCTGCTGCGCGCCGCCGCCCTGCGCCGCGAGGCCGACTCCGTGCTGCGCGCGACCGCGCGCGAGACGGCCTCAGCCGCCCGGCGGCAGGGGGAGCCGGAGCCTGCGGCGACCGCCGAGGACGTACGCCACCGGATCCTGCTGGACCGGCTCGGCGACGAGCTGGAGCGGGAGCCCTGGCTGCGCCTTCCCGGCATCGCGCAGCTGCTGGCGTACGACAGGGAGCAGGGCGCGGACTACGCGGCCACGGTCACCTCGTGGCTGGACTCGGTCGGCGATGTCGCGGGCGCGGCGGCCCGGCTGAAGGTGCATCCCAACACCCTGCGCTACCGGCTGCGGCGCATTCGGGAGCTGTTCGACGTCGACCTCGACGACCCCGACGTACGGCTGGCCGCCTGGCTCGAACTCACGCTCGCAGCAACGCGGTCGGCGGAGGCATCGCCCGGGTCGGCTTCCCGCTGACGCCGCCCGGACCGCGGCCCCCGCCCGGTGCCCCCGGCCTTCGCGGTGCGGAGGCGTCACCCGGGCCCGCCCGCCGCTGAAGCCGCCCGGACCGAAAGCCTCGCCAAGCGGGATGTGCTGCTCGCCGGCGAAGAGGTGCACCGCATCCGGCTGTGCGAAGGCCCCGGCTGCGGCTGGCTGTTCCCCGACCGGAGTCGCAGCCACACCCGGCGCTGATGCAGCTCGGGCGACTGCGGCAACCGCGACCGTGCCCGCAGGCACTACGCCCGTACCAAGCGCCCGTAGTACCGCACCACCCGCGGCGGCCCCTCCCCGAACGGAGAGGCGGCCGCCGCGTTTCCGTGGGCTCAAGTACGGGGCAGGGAGGCCGACTCGTGCTCCTGCGGCGTGGACGGCGCATCCGGCGGGCCCGCGTCCGCGTCCCGCAGCGCCGAGTGGCGGCGTCCGAACGCCAGATACAGCACCGCGGCCAGCAACAGCCAGCAGCCGAAGAGCGTCCAGGTGATGCCGGGCAGCAGATACGCGAGGTACAGGCAGGACACGGCGGCGAGCACCGGTACGACGGGGTAGAGCGGCACGCGGTACGAGCGCGGGGCGTCCGGCGCGATACGGCGCAGTACGACCACCGCCGCCGCGACAGCCACGAAGGCGACGAGCGTCCCCATGCTGGTGAGGTCGGCGAGGTACTGCAGCGGCACGAGTGCGGCGAGGGCGCCGACGCACACGCCGACGATCCAGGTGTTGTGCACGGGGGTGTGCCGCTTCCGGTCGACCCGCCGGAAGATCTCGGGCACCAGTCCGTCACGCGCCATGGAGAACAGGATCCGGGTCTGCCCGAAGAGCGTGACGAGGACGACGCTGAAGATGGAGACGACGGCCCCGGCGGCCAGCAGCGCGGCGGGCCATCCGGCGCCGGTGACATCCCGCAGGATCTGCGCGAGGACCGCTTCACCCGCGTCGGCCTGCTCCCCGAACCTTCCGGCCGGCTGCGCGCCGACGGCGGCGATCGCGACGAGGATGTACAGCACGGTGACCGTGCCCAGGGTGAGGAGCAGCGCGAGCGGGATGGTCCGGCGCGGATTGCGGACCTCCTCACTCGCCGTCGCGACGGTGTCGAAGCCGACGTAGGAGAAGAAGACCCCGGAGGCCGCGACACCGATACCCCCGATGCCGTGCGGGGCGAAATCGGTGAAGTGCTCGGACCGGAAGGCCGACAGGGCGACAGCGACGAAGAGCACCAGCACACCGAGCTTGACGCACACCATCACCGCGTTGACGACCGCCGACTCGCGCGTGCCGCGGGCCAGGAGCAGCGAACAGAGCAGGACGACCACGAGAGCGGGGATGTTGACGTAGCCGCCGGCTCCGGGGGGCTGGCTGATGGCGTCCGGCAGGGTGAACCCGAAGAGAGTGTCGCTGAGTTCGCTGAGGTACTGGCCCCAGCTGACGGCGACAGTCGACACCGCCACGCCGTACTCGAGGATCAGACACCAGGCGACGAGATAGGCCGCGCCTTCGCCGAGCGTGGCGTAGGCGTACGAGTACGTACTGCCCGCGACCGGCACCGCGCCGGCCAGCTCCACGTAACACAGCGCCGCCAGACCGGCGACGGCCGCGGCGAGGACGAAGGACAGCACCACGCCGGGGCCCGCGTCCGGCACGGTGGTGCCCAGGACGAAGAAGATCCCGGTGCCGACGACCGAGCTGATGCCCAGCAGCGTCAACTGCCCAAGGCCCATGGTGCGTTGCAAGGAGGCGCCGGAGGAGGCACCGGACGACCCTCCGTCCGCCTCCGCGATCATGCGGTCCAGCGGTTTGCGGCGACACAGCCGGCCGGCCATTCGGCCCATGACTCCTCCTGAAGATCCTGTCGCGTCCCCGACCGTCCGCGGGGTTCGGGGGATCCTGCGGGAACGCAAAAGATCGGGCAACAGCAGATCCGTACAAGAAGACCTGCGGCCGTTGGCCGAATCGACAGTTGAGTCAGCGGGTGTGGCGCGCACCTGCGAAATGCTCGCGGACCAGCTGCTCGACGACCGCCAGATCCTGCGCGGCCAGCGCGTCGAGCAGCGCGGTGTGCTCCGCCGCATCGGCCAGCAGATCGGCCGTGCGGACGATCGAGCCGTCGCCCACCGGGCACTGCGCCCGGCGGTGCAGGTCGTCGCCCACCATGACGAGCTGGCCGTTACCGGTCAGGGAGAGCAGGGCGTGGTGGAAGGCCCGGTCCGACTCGGCGTAGCCAACACGGTCGCCGCGCGCCGCGGCGGCGACGGTCGCGGCGGCGAGCGGACGGAGGGCGTCCCACTCCTCGGGCGGCACGGTGCACGCCAGCCGGAGCATCACCGGCACCTCGAGCAGCGCCCGGACCTCGGCCAGCTCGGCGAGTTCACGTGCGCTGCGCCGGGCCACCCGGAAACCGCGGTTCGGTACGACCTCGACGGAGCCTTCGGCGGCGAGCTGCTGCATCGCTTCGCGGACCGGAGTGGGTGATACGCCGAACCGCTCGGCGAGCGCGGGCGCGGAGTACACCTCGCCCGGCGTCAGCTCACCGCTCACCAGAGCGCAGCGCAGGGCGTCGAGGACCTGGCCGCGTACGGAGTGGCGCTGCGGAAGCCTGCGCGGGGGAGAGCGGACGGGGTCGCGGACGCCGGAGAGCAGAACGGGCGGCGGGGGCTCGCTGTGACCGTGCTCACCCCGGGCCGCCTCGTTCGGCGGTACGGCCTGCGCCTGCGCCGGCACCGGCGCACGCAGGCGCGGCTGGGCAACCTCGGCACCGGCCTGCTCCATGAGGGTCCTCCTGACGTCCTCCCGAACGATAGGTGGACCCTGCCGCAGTTCAAACCTCGATCACATCGGATAAGGTAAGGCTAACCTGCAAACGACGCGCGATTCGGTGGTCCCCCATGCCCGTCGCACCGGCCGCACCCCTGGCCACACCCGTCTCCTCCCCCGTCGCCGCGGCCTACGCGCGACTGGCCGAGGTGTTCCCCGGGCTGCGTGTGACCGAGGAACCACCGCGCTCCGGCGGCGGCTGGGTCGCGGCGACCGAGCTCGCGTCGGGCGGCCCCGCCCTCGACGCCTTTCTCGCCTGGGACAACGCGCAGGTGCTGCGCGACTTCGGGCAGCAGGGCCGCCCGGATGTCATCGCGGGCTTCGGACTGCACCGGTACGCCTGGCCCGCCTGCCTGCTCATCACCGTTCCGTGGTTCCTGCTGCGGCGGGTTCCCCGAGTCCCGGTCGGCCAGGTCTCGTTCCAGCGCACCACGGGCCGGATGACCGCGCGGGCCCGGGAGTTCGCCTGTCTGCCCGACGATCCGGCGGCCTCGCTGCCGCACGCCCGGGTCGTACCGGACGAGGAAGCACTCCGGGCGGAGGTGCGCGAAGCGGCGGCCGAGCACCTCGGGCCGGTGCTGGAGGGCTTCCGGCCGCGGATGCGCCGGGGGCGGCGGGCGCTGTGGGCCATGGCGACCGACGAGATCGTCGAGGGCCTGTGGTACATCGGCCACCTGCTCGGCGAGGAGCAGCGGGCGATGACCGAACTGGAGCGGCTGCTGCCGGGCTCCACCAAGCCGTACGTCGGCAGTTCGGCATTCCGTGAACTGACCGGCCCCGCAGGCGAAGCGCTGCGGACCCGCGACCGGGCGAGCTGCTGCCTCTTCTACACGGTGCGCCCCGAGGACACCTGTGTGACCTGCCCGCGCACCTGCGACGCGGACCGCGTCGCCCGGCTCACCGCAGGCTGACCGACCCGACCACGCGCTGACCGACCCGGGCCACCCGCCGGAGCACGCCGCCATCCGAACACAACACGCCTGTTTCATACGGAAGTTCGACCCGTATCGCCCTATTCGTATGGCTGAGGCTCCGATTGTCGTCCACTTGGCCCGAAAGCCCTTGGCGCAAGGGCGGATTCCGCCAGGATGACGCCGGTAAGTGCCGCACACGGCATGAGCGTCACGGGAGCGAGGCAAGGGGCACCGGATGAGACCTACCGACTTGAGCCTGGACTGGCTGCTCGCGGGCGCGGTACTGCTCGTCGGCATTCTGGTGGCGGCGGTGCTCCTCAACCGCGGCCGGCGTCCCGCGAAGGACAGTGCCGTCACCGACAGCTGGGAGCTGAGCGAGGAGCGCCGGCGGCGCAAGGAAGCCGTGTACGGCACCGCCTCCTATGTGCTGCTGTTCTGCTGTGCGGCGGTCGCCGCGGCACTCTCCTTCCACGGCCTGGTCGGTTTCGGACAGCAGAATCTCAATCTCTCCGGAGGCTGGGAGTACCTCGTTCCGTTCGGGCTCGACGGCGCGGCGATGTTCTGTTCCGTCCTCGCGGTGCGCGAGGCGAGCCACGGGGACGCGGCCCTCGGCTCGCGTCTGCTGGTCTGGACGTTCGCCGGTGCGGCGGCCTGGTTCAACTGGGTGCACGCGCCGCGGGGCATCGACCACGCGGGCGCCCCGCAGTTCTTCGCCGGGATGTCCCTGTCCGCCGCGGTGCTCTTCGACCGGGCGCTGAAGCAGACCCGCCGGGCGGCGCTCCGCGAACAGGGCCTCGTGCCGCGGCCGTTGCCGCAGATCCGGATCGTCCGGTGGCTCCGGGCGCCCCGGGAGACCTTCGGCGCCTGGTCGCTGATGCTGCTGGAGGGCGTACGGACGCTGGACGAGGCGGTGGAGGAAGTGCGCGAGGACCGGCAGCAGAAGGAGGAGAGCGGCCGGCGGCGGCGCGAGAAGGAGAAGCTGGACCGCGCGCACATCAAGGCGATCAACCGGCAGCACCGCATGTGGGGCCGGGGCCGCGGTGGCCGTCAGGTGGACGTCTCGAGGCCGGCTCCGTCCGGCGTCCGGGTCGGCGCGGAGACCGCCATAGCGGAACAGGGCACGCTGCCCGTGCGTTCACGTCCGCCCCTGCAGGCCGTGAACGGCGATGAGCGCGAGGCCACAGCTGGCCGGCCGGACCGGGCCAGGACGGTCGACCTCACCGCCGAGGACGACACGATGACGCTCCCCCGGCTGGACTCCCTGGAGCAGAAGCTGAAGGACCTCGAGCGGCAGTTCGGATGAATCGGCCGGCGGGGTCTGGGTCGGCCGGGCCGACCGGCTCGGGTCAGGGCTGGTCTGGTCTGCTCTGCTCTGGTCATCAGGTCAGGGCAGGTCGAGTCGAGCGGAATCGGTCCTTGACGGCCGACCTCTCAGGCCGGTCCGCCGTCCAGCTCGAACCACACGACCTTGCCCGTGGCCTGCGGCCGGACGCCCCAGGCGTCAGCGAGCATCTGCACGAGCATGAGGCCCCGGCCACCGGTCGCCTCGCCGTCCGGCTTGCGCACCATGGGCCGCCGGGCGACGGAGTCCCGGACCTCCACCCGGAGCCGGTCCGCCGCCTTGGCGAGCCGCCCCCGGACCAGAGTCGCCGTCACTTCCGCGCCGTTGTCGGTGTGGACCAGGGCGTTGGTGACCAGTTCGCTGATGAGCAACTCGGCCACATCGGTCTGCTCCGGTCCGCCCCACGACCAGCTCCGCAGCAGATCGCGCAGCGAGGCCCGGACGTCGGCGACCGCCGTCAGATCCGACCCTCGTAGCCGTTTGTTCAGTACGGACTCCTCGCGCTGCTGCGCCATCCACCCCGCCCCGTAAAGCCGAATCGCCTCTGGTCCGATCTCGAAAAGGCCCAGGCTCATGCATGCCCCGTTCACGCAAGGCAATGCCCGGCATCGCCGGGAGAACGATGCCGGGCATAAGGGGAGGACGGTCGCGCGGGTCGCCCCGCTGCACAACAGTCGACATTCGGACCATTCCGCATCGACCGGATCGGCAGTCCACTCGGGCACCTGTTCCACCCGTACGGCGCATCCCCCCGCCTGTCGCGAGCGGGGCCCGACTGCCCCGAGCAGGCCGGGCCGCCCCGAGCAGGCCGGGCTGTCGCCCGGTCAGGGGCGCGGTAGGTTCCGCAGGTTGGAGCGGGCCATCTGCACCATGCGGCCGACACCGCCGTCCAGCACGATCTTGCTCGCGGAGAGCGCGAAGCCCGTCACCATCTCCGCGCTGATCTTCGGCGGGATGGACAGCGCGTTCGGGTCGGTGACGATGTCCACCAGCGCCGGCCCCTTCCGCTTGAAGGCTTCCCGCAGCGCGCCCGGCAGCTGCTTCGGTTTCTCCACGCGGACTCCGTACGCCCCGGCGGCCTCGGCGATCACGGCGAAGTCGGGGTTGTGGTTGCCGGTGCCGTACGCCGGGAGGCCGGACACCATCATCTCCAGTTCGACCATGCCGAGCGAGGAGTTGTTGAAGAGCACGACCTTCACCGGCAGCCCGTACTGCACCAGGGTGAGGAAGTCGCCCATCAGCATGGAGAACCCGCCGTCGCCGGACACCGCCACGACCTGGCGCTTCCGGTCGAGGAACTGCGCGCCGATCGCCTGCGGCAGCGCGTTCGCCATCGAGCCGTGGGTGAACGAACCGATGACCCGGCGGCTGCCGTTGGGGGTCAGATAGCGCGCCGCCCAGACGTTGTTCATGCCCGTGTCGACCGTGAAGACCGCATCCGACGCAGCCTCCTCGTCGAGTACCGAGGCCACGTACTCGGGGTGGATCGGGGTGTGCTTCTCGACCTTGCGGGTGTAGGCCTTGACGACCCCTTCGAGGGCGTCGGCGTGCTTCCTCAGCATCCTGTCGAGAAACCGCCGGTCCGACTTCACCGAGACCTTCGGGGTCAGACAGCGCAGCGTCTCGCGGACATCGCCCCACACCGCGAGGTCGAGCTTGGAGCGGCGGCCGAGGTGCTCGGGCCGTACGTCCACCTGCACGATCTTGACATCGGTCGGCAGGAAGGCGTTGTAGGGGAAGTCGGTGCCGAGCAGCATCAGCAGGTCGCACTCGTTCGTGGCCTCGTACGCCGCGCCGTAGCCGAGCAACCCGCTCATCCCGACGTCGTACGGGTTGTCGAACTGGATCCACTCCTTGCCGCGCAGGGCATGCCCCACCGGGGACTTCACACGCTCGGCGAATCGCATGACCTCCTCGTGCGCACCCGCCGTGCCGCTGCCGCAGAACAGCGTCACCCGCTTCGCCTCGTCCACCATCCTGGCGAGCTCGTCGATCTCCGCGTCCCCGGGGCGCACCGTCGGCCGGGAGGTCACCAGTGCGTGCTCCACCGCCCTCTCGGGGGCCTGCTGCGCCGCGATGTCGCCGGGCAGGGCCACCACACTCACGCCGCTGCGGCCGACCGCGTGCTGGATCGCCGTCTGGAGGACGCGCGGCATCTGCCGGGGGTTGGAGATCAGCTCGCAGTAGTGGCTGCACTCGCGGAACAGCTGGTCGGGGTGGGTCTCCTGGAAGTAGCCGGAGCCGATCTCGCTGCTGGGGATGTGCGAGGCGAGGGCGAGCACCGGGGCCATCGAACGGTGCGCGTCGTACAGGCCGTTGATGAGGTGCAGATTGCCGGGGCCGCAGGAGCCCGCACAGGCGGCCAGTTTGCCGGTGAGCTGTGCCTCGGCGCCGGCGGCGAAAGCGGCGGTCTCCTCGTGGCGGACCTGGATCCAGTCGATGGCGGAGTTCCGGCGGATGGCGTCCACCACGGGGTTGAGGCTGTCGCCGACCACTCCGTAGAGCCGCCGCACCCCGGCACGTACGAGAATGTCGACGAACTGCCCCGCCACGGTCTGCTTCGCCATGGGTGCTCACCCTTCGGATCCGGTCGGTCGGCTCCGGTCCATCAACCCACGGTCCGCGCGAATACGCCTCCCGGCTACGCCCACGGATGACGTTTCCGGGGCGCACCTCACGTACGGGCCCCGGGTCTCCGTCTTTATGACTCCTACGTCTCCTACGCGTCTCCTACGTCTCCCAGACGGCGGCGGCCGTACGGTCGTCGGCGTAGCCCTTGACCCGCAGTTGCACATCGGCGAGGAACGTGGCGAGTCCGGGCGGGGCCTTGCCGGCCCAACGCTGCGCCAGCAGGCCACCGAGCGCGCTCTCGCCGCGCAGCGGGTCGGCGAGGCCGGAGCTGCACAGGACGAGGGTGTCCCCCGGGCGGGCGACCGAGGCCCGGAACCGGAAGGGTTCGGCGGGCGGTTGTACGTCGCCGGCGTGCGGTTCGCCGCCGGGGGAGGACGGAGTGGACGACGCGGCCGGAGTGGACGGGGAGGGCTGGGCCGGCACCGCCAGGTCGACGGTGAGCCGGTCGGTGACGGTGGATCCGTAGCCGACGACGGGCGCGCCGGTGCGTGGTGCTTCCGGCAGGGCGGGCTCGATGTCCTGCCATGCGCCGTCCCGCAGCCGGAACAGACCGCCGTCGCCCACGCCGAAGAACACCCGCGTACGGCACTCGGGGTCGGCGGGGAGCAGCAGGCAGCGCAGCGTCGCGGTGTACTGGGCGGGTGCCAGGCCGATTTCGGCGGCGCGGGCGCGGAGCCGGCCGTAGGAGCGGTCGGTGAGCCGGTGAAGCCCTGACTTGAGGGCGCCGCGCCTGCCCGCCCGTATGTCCTCGGCGAGCCGGGCCTGACTGCGGCCGACGGCCGCGGCGATCCCCTGGCACAGCTCCGCGGCGGCCCGGTGCGCTCCCTCCGTGGCCCGCACACCGCAGGCCACGGCGACGAGCAGCAGCGCGCGGTCGCCCTCGCCGAACCGCGCCGTGAGCAGCGCGTCCCGCCGTGGCTCACCGCGGTAGCGCGCCGAGTCGCCACGCAGCGAGACCGCTCGCAGCACGAGCGGTCCGTACCGGGCCCCGTCGAGGGCGGTGTCCGGCACGAGGTCGCCGATGTCCTCGGGATCGGCTGCGGGCAGCGCGCTCGGCTCGCCTTCGTAGGTGGGCGGCCGCGGGCCGACGTACTCCGCCTCCACGGCAGGTCTGGGCCGACCGGCCCCCGCAGGCGGCGGCTCGTCCGGTCCCGCTGCTCCGCCCGGCGGGGGCGCGGAACCTGGCTTCTCGGCCCGTGCCCGGGCAGGGGCACCGGCCGTCGGCGGCCAGGTCGGCTCCGGCCACTCCTCGGGGGCCGGGCCCCGAGGAGGCTCCTCATCGGGGAGCGAGACGGAGCCCTGCCACCACTCGCCCTCCTCCGCCGCGCGCTGCGGCAGATCATCGTCCTGGAGCGAGGGCGGGGCGGAGGAGCGAGGAGTGGACGGGGGCGGAGTGGCAGGGCGAGGGGTGGCAGGGCCGGGCGGCGAACCGACCGTACGGGAGGCCGAGTCGAAGCGGTCGTCCAGCGAGTCCGGAGCGGCCGCGGGGCCCGTGTCCGGCTTCTCCTCGTCGTACAACTCCCGCCACCAGTCGTCCTCGTGGCCGTGCCGCTCCCCCTGCTGAGTCATGCCCTCAATTGTCCACCTCCCCGCTCCTACGGAAAGGGTGCGCGGCAAGCCGAGTGGCCTCCGGAGCGGGGGCGATGTTCCGCGGCGGGCACCTGCCGTGGCAGTCTTCCGCCACCGCCCCCGGACTCTTTCGTCCAGCACCCACCGCCACCGCGACGGGGCCAGGGGGTATCGGATGCCCAGGAGAGTCGGATGCTGAGTGCGATCGGGCTGGACGAGGTTCAGGAGTCGGTGTACCGCGCCTTGGTGGGGCTGGGCGCCGCCGAGGCCGGCGATCTCGCGCACCGGCTGGCCCTGGCGGAGGAGGAGGCCGTACGCACCCTGCGCCGGCTCGAGCGCCAGGGCCTGGCGGCCCAGTCCTCCACCCGGCCGGGCCGCTGGGTGGCCGCCCCGCCCGCCGTCGCACTCGGCGCGCTGCTCACCCGGCAGCGCCACGAACTGGAGCGGGCCGAGCTGGCGGCGGCGCTGCTGGCCGAGGAGTACCGCGCGGAGGCGGCCGAGCCGGCCGTGCACGATCTCATCGAGGTCGTGACGGGAGCGAGCGCCGTCGCGCACCGCTTCCTCCAGGTCCGGCTGGGCGCGTCCGAGGAGGTGTGCACCCTGGTCACCGGCGCGTCGGCCAGTGGTCTCGGCGTGGGGAACGAACTGGAGCAGCAGGCTGCCCGCGGTGTGCGGCACCGCATGGTGATCGAGCGCGAGGTGCTGTCCGGCCCGTCCGGGGTGACGGAACTCGTCACGGCACTCGGCCGCGACGAGCAGGTACGGGTGGTCGGCCGGGTTCCGGCGCAGCTGGTCGTCGCGGACCGCGCGGTCGGGATGGTGCCGCTGACCCGGCGCGCCGGTGAGCCAGCCGCCCTGGTCGTGCGCGCCAGCGGGCTGCTCGAATCCCTGACGGGCCTGTTCGAGGGGGTGTGGCGGGAGGCGCTGCCGCTGCGGCTGGGCACCGGCAGCGGCCCGTACGAGAGCGAGCAGGACGGACCGGACGGCACCGACCTGGAGATCCTTTCGCTGCTGCTGGCCGGGCTGACCGACGCGAGCGTCGCCAAACAGCTGGATCTGGGCCTGCGGACCGTGCAGCGCAGGGTGAAGCGGCTGATGGAGTTGACCGGGGTGACGACCCGGCTCCAGCTGGGCTGGCACGCGTACGAGCTGGGCTGGGTGTCCCGCGAGGACCGGCCGGGTGGGGAGTGTGCCGGGGCCGGGCGTGCGGACCTTCACTGACCTGCTGCGACGCCACGCCACGGACCCGGGCACGGCCCGGTGCCGGGAAGCGTAGTCGTATGCCTTCCGGCACCCTTGGCCCCATGGGGACCTGGCAGCTGGTCGCGGTCGGACTGGTGATGCTGCTCGGCCTGCTCGGCGTCCTGGTCCCCGTCGTTCCGGGTCCCCTGGTCGTGTGGTCAGGGGTCCTGTGGTGGTCGCTGACCGACAAGTCCGGGCTGGCCTGGTGGGTGTTGATGGGCGCGACGGCCGTGCTGCTGCTCAACCAGGCGCTCAAGTGGCTGCTCCCGGCCCGCCGCATGTCGCAGTCCGGGGTCCCCTGGCGCACCTTGTACGTCGGCGGCGTCGCGAGCGTCGTGGGCTTCTTCGTCGTGCCGGTGGTGGGCGCGCTGATCGGCTTCGTCGCGGGTGTCTACGGCGCCGAGCGCGACCGCCTCGGCAGCCACGGTGGCGCCTGGGCGTCGACGCGTACGGCGATGCGGGCGATCGGTCTCGGCATCCTCATCGAGCTCTTCGCGTGCCTGCTGGTGGTGGGCGCGTGGATCGGGGCGGTCGCCGCCGGCTGACCCCGCCTCCCTGCCTCGCGCCCTCGGCCCCAGGTGTATGTCCCGGAGCGTCGTTCACGCGGTGATGGGTGGCGGCCACCTGCTGCGACGGCCTTTCCCGGTATGCAGGCTTCGTGGTTACGTTCGCTCGGGTGAGCTGCCGGCCGGGTCGGCATCGAGCTGGCCGAGCAGTGTCTCGCGGTGGAGGTCTGCGATCGGGCTGAGAAGGTCCGGGTGGCGCAGCAGCGGCGCAGCACTGTGATCGCGAGGGCTGGGCATTGTCAGCCGACGCGCATCGCCCACGGAGTCGGCACCGTGGTGGGTTGCGGCCAGGCAGGCCGCTGCCAGGGCGGCGAGATCCTCGTCGGCCAGTAGGCAGGCCGCCCAGCTGACGACGGTTTCGTCCACTCCGGTGCGCCAGGCCGATTCGTGCCCCTCCAGCGGGTGGGCATCGGCACCGGTGACGGAGTCCAGCCGGTCGGAGCCCCCGGGGCCGAGCATGTTCAGCAGCTCGGCATCCAGCGCGGTGGGGTAGCGCAGGGCGGCGGCGATGGTGACCGCCTGCCATGCCTGGGCTTCGGCCAGGGCGTGGTTCAGCGAGCCGGCTGCCGGCGGGAATGCCGACAGCAGCCAGCGAGTGGCGGCGGCTATGACTGGCGAGAGATCACTGGACATGAGGGAGCCGTCCTTTACACGTGCCCGCACGTGCCCGCAACGGTTCGGTTACCTGTGCGTGATCCGGTCGCGAGCACTCGCGCGCCTGGGGCGCGCGTGGCAGGCAGGTAACCGTAAGGCGGCCGCCTGAGCGGCAACAGGACGTACGTCACAGCCGGGATGCCCGTCGCCGCCCATGGCCGCGCGATCAGATGATCCAGACGAAGCGGCCCAGGTCTCGTATCCGACGCGGAGGTGGGTGCACCGGTGTGACCCTTGGCCTATGACCGAATTCAGCGAAGCCGAGCGCGCCTACCTGAAGACTCAGCGCCTGGGACGGCTCGCCACCGTCGATCCGCAAGGGCAGCCGCAGGCGAGCCCAGTGGGGTTCTTCCCGCAGGACGACGGGACGATCCTGGTCGGCGGTCGGTCCCTGGGCAGCACCAAGAAGTGGCGCAATCTGCAGGCGAACCCCAAGGTCGCGCTGGTGGTGGACGACATCGCAAGCGTCGATCCATGGGTGGTGCGCGGAGTGGACATCCGCGGTGAGGCGGAACTCCTGGACAGTCCGCACGACCTCGGCCCGTTCGTGAGCCAGGAGGTCATCCGCATCCACCCGCGGAAGATCCACAGCTGGGGCCTCGAGGGCTAGTACCGCCGGTTGAGCGGTTCGGTCCCGGGCCTTCAGCGGTCCCGCGCCTTCACCGTTGCACTTCATTCCGCGGTACGGGCCGGTGGTCCAGCAGCAGGTGGTGCCACGCGTACGAGCGCCAGGGCCGCCGGCTCTCGGCCGCGGAGGCGTGCGGCCCGGGCGGAAAGACATCGGGGTCGCCGAGCGCCCGCATCCTGATGAGTGCGGCGGCCGAAGGCCCGATCCCGGGCAACGCGCCCAGCAACCGTTCGGCCGCGTCCCGGTCGGCGCCCGGGTCCAGCACGACGGTGCGGTCGGCGAGGGCCGCGGCCAGGAACCGCAGCGCTGCACGCCGCTCAGCAGGCAACTCCAGCTCGTCGAGCGAGGCGCCGGCGAGCTGCTCGGCTTGCGGGAAGAGGTGGGTCAGCCCGCCGTCCGGCGCGGCCAACGGCTTGCCGTACGCCCGGACCAGCGCCCCCGTGAGCCTTCGCGCCGACTCCACGTCCATCCCCTGCCCGAGCACAACCCGAACGGCCATCTCCTCGGGTTCCGCCGCGCCGGGTGACCGCAGTCCGGGCCGAGCCTCGACGAGCGGCCCGAACACCCGGTCCGCGCCGAGTCGCTCCGCGACGGCGTACGGGTCGGCATCGAGATCGAAGAGCCGCCGCAGCCGCTGTACGGCGGTGGTGAGGTCACGCAGATCGCCGAGGCGCAGTCGGCACTCGAGCCAGGCGGCGCCGGTGGTGGTGGTGGGCCGGGAGTTTGCGGCCGCCGCGCCACGGCGGCCACCCGTCCGGCTCTGCCGTCCGGGCATGGACGGGTGGCCGTTGGCCGGCGCGGTTCCGTGCGCGTTCCCCGCGGCGACCGGCGAAGGGGGGCCGCCGCGGTCATGCGCGATCAGGGTGTCGGAGGTCCCGGCGCCGTTCGCGGTGGTGTTCCGGCGCCCCCGCGCGGTGAGCGGGCCGGCCCGCTCGCGGACTTCGGCCACGCCGATCCCGTGCGGGAGGCTCAGCGTCCGGCGGTAGACGCGATCGCCGGTCGCGCCCTGCACCTCCTCGACACCGGGGACGGCTCGGGCCGCGAGGAATCCGAACATCTCGCGGGCGGCATAGGGCCCGCGGTAGGCGAGCCGCAACGGGATACCCGCCTGCGCGGCCCGGTCCCCGGCCTCGTGGCCCGCAGCCGCGTGGCGCTTCGCCGCTCCCCCGCGCGCTCCCTTCGAACCGGTCCCGCCCGAGGCCGCACGCAGTTCGCTCGGGGAGGATGCGTAGATCTCGCGGATCGTCTGGTTGAACTGCCGGACGCTCGCGAAGCCCGCCGCGAAGGCGATCTCGGTGACCGGCAGTTCGGTGGTCTGGAGGAGCACGCGCGCGGTGTGGGCCCGCTGGGCGCGGGCCAGGGCGATCGGGCCCGCCCCGAGTTCCGCGGTCAGCTGGCGCTGGATCTGGCGCGCGCTGTAGCCCAGCCGTACGGCCAGCCCCGCGACACCCTCCCGGTCGACGACACCGTCGCCGATGAGTCGTACGGCCCGGCCGACGACATCGGCGCGCGCGTTCCACTCGGCGGAGCCCGGCACCGCGTCCGGGCGGCACCGCCGGCAGGCCCGGAAGCCGGAGCCCTGGGCAGCGGCGGCGGTCGGGAAGAAACGGACGTTCTTGCGCTTCGGGGTTACCGCGGGGCAGCTGGGTCGGCAGTAGATGCCGGTGGTCGCCACGGCGAGGAAGAACTCCCCGTCGAAGCGGGCATCACGGCTGCACACCGCCTCGTACCTGGTCTCCTCGTCCATCATGCCGTCCAGTCTGCGCCCATTCCGTGGCAGCCGACTGGCGGAAATCGGACGTCGCGTTTCCGGGCGGGAACGGGCCTGATCCGTACGGCGCTGCCGCCGCCACTGCCCGCCTAAAGGCGGGGCCCGTCGTTGAGCGAGACCCGCCCGCGGATCCGGCGCTGCGCACCCTCACCATCCATCAAGGCGGGCAGGAGCCGGAGGGCGCCCTGCTCAGCCGTGTGAGCGCGGGGAGAGAACGGCCCGGCAGGGTGGGCCGAGCGTCTGTCCGGCCGCCGCTGGGGCAACCTCGGCCGGACAGTCGAGCAGCCGGACAACAGAACCAGGCGGGCAGCCGACCCGGCCCGGAGTGAGCAGTTCCCCCAACCCGGCCGGGCGTGAGCAGTTCCCCGCACCGGCCGCACGAGCTCCCACACCCGCCCGGGCACGAGCACCTCGCCTAACCCGCCCGGGCACGAGCACCTCGCCCAACCCGCCCGGGCACGAGCACCTCGCCCAACCCGCCCGGGCACGAGCACCTCGCCCGACCCGGCCGGGCGTGACCAGGTCCCCCGCACCCGGCCAGGCCCGTACCGCCCCCGGTCAGGGCTTGCGCAGCGGACCCCGCTTGCGCTCCACCATGTGCCGTCCCAGCGCCTGCTTCTGCTTCCAGGCCCGGCGCATCTCCGCCCGCAGTCGCATGTCCGTCCGGGCGGCGATGCGCTCGTTCTCCCGCAGCAACTTGCGGTAGCTCTCCAGCCGCCGCGCCGCCAGCGCCCCGTTCCCGACCGCCCCGATCACCGCGCACCCCGGCTCCGCGGTGTGCGAGCAGTCGTGGAAGCGGCACTCCTGAGCGAGGGCCTCGATCTCGGCGAACACCTGCGTGACACCGTCCTCGGCGTCCCACAGGCCGACCCCGCGCAGACCCGGGGTGTCGATCAGCACTCCGCCGCCGGGCAGCGGCAGCAGATCGCGGGTGGTCGTGGTGTGCCGGCCCTTGCCGTCGCTGTCGCGCGCGGACCGTACGTCCTGGACCTCCGAGCCCAGCAGCGTGTTGGCGAGTGTGGACTTGCCCGCACCGGACTGGCCGAGGAGTACGGCCGTACCGCCGCCGAGTACGGCGGTCAGTACGTCCACGCCGTCACCGGTCGCCGCGCTGACCGGCAGCACCGGCACACCCGGCGCGACCGCTTCCGCATCGGCGACGAGATACGACAGCCCGGCCACGTCGGGCACCAGGTCGGCCTTGGTGAGGACGACCAGCGGCTGCGCCCCGCGCTCCCCGGAGGGCGCGGACTCGTGCGACGCCGCGCCGCCGCCGGCGCCGGACATCGCCAGCGCGAGGAACCGCTCCACCCGCCCGAGGTCCAACTCGACCGCGAGCGATACACAGATGACGATGTGATCGATGTTGGCGGCCAGCACCTGGCCCTCGGAGCGCTTGGAGGACGTCGACCGCACGAACGCCGAACGGCGCGGCAACAGCGCCCGCACGGACGGCCGCTCACCGGCCTCCCGATCCACAGCGACGAAATCGCCCGTGCAGACGGCCGGCATCGGATCCGGCGAGGCCACATCGGCGGTGCCGGCGCGCAGTTCGGTCACGGCATCGCCGTCGGCGACGACCACACTGCACAGACCGCGGTCCACGCGTACCACCCGACCGGGCACCAGGCCCTGCGAAGCGTACGGAGCGAACACCGCGTCCCATCCGTCGTCCCAGCCATAGCGGGACAGCGGATGCGAGACAGAAGAGAGGTTCAAGGGAGGGACCCTTCACAAGGGTGGCCCCGGCGACGCGCACGACAGGCGCGAAGGAGAACAGGATCGAGTCAGCCGGAGACCACGGGGGCGGGATTGATGAGCTTCTGAATCCGGGCAGCGCCCAGCGCAACGACGGTCATCAACGTCCTCACCTCCCACTCGCTCAAACGGCCGCGGACGGCGGCCTCATGGCCCCCTACGGAACGGTGCCGACGATAGAACAGCGCACACGACGGCGCCACCGATTTTCCCGGGCCTCCCCTGCTGCCCAACTCCCCGCCGCACAGTCGGCGGCTCAGAACTTCCTCGCTCCTCCTCGCCCGGAGACGGACGGTCCCGCGCTCCGCAGAGCCCCTGTTCAGCCACGCACAGGGCCGGACGGCGCGGCTGGGAGCGATTCCTCCTCTTCCGTCTCATAGTGGTGCATCGTGAGCACCGGTACGCCTGAACCTCCGGAATCCCCGCAGCCGACGCCCCCGGAAGAGTCGGCTGCGGAGAGACAGCAGCGACAGACCCTGCCCGCGGACCCCGTGGTCTTCTGGGCCGGGGCGGCCATCGTGATGGCCGTCGTCGTATGGGGCGCAGTCTCCAAGGAGTCGCTGAACACCACGGCGACCACCTCCCTCGACTGGACCATCCGCACGTTCGGCTGGCTGTTCGTGATCGCCGCCGACCTCTTCGTGATCCTGGCGGTCTTTCTGGCGCTCAGCAGGTTCGGCCGGATCCGGCTCGGCAGCGACGACGATGAACCGGAGTTCACCACGCTGGCCTGGGTCGCCATGATGTTCAGCGCCGGCATGGGCATCGGGTTGATGTTCTTCGGCGTCGCCGAGCCGCTCACCCACTTCGCCGAACCTCCCCCGCAGGCCCATGTGGAGCCGCAGAGCGAGGATGCCGCCAGGACGGCGATGGAGACCACGTACTTCCACTGGGCGCTGCACCCGTGGGCGATCTACGCGGTGGTCGGCCTGGCGCTCGCGTACGCCACGTTCCGCAAGCACCGCGGCAACCGGGTGAGCGCCGCGTTCGTGCCGCTGATCGGCGAGGCCCGCGCCAACGGCGGGTGGGGGCGGGCCATCGACCTGCTCGCGATCTTCGCCACCGTCTTCGGCTCGGCGACCAGCCTGGGCCTGGGCGCGCTGCAGATGGCCGCCGGCCTGGAGTTGGTGACGCCGCTGGAGGCCGGCCGGTCCCTGGAGCTGACCATCATCGCCGCCCTCACGGCCGCCTTCGTGGTCTCCGCGGTCTCCGGGGTGCACCGCGGGGTGAAGTGGCTGAGCACGATCAACCTCCTCCTGGCGGCGTTCCTGCTCGCCTTCGTCTTCCTGGTCGGCCCCACCATCTACATCCTCGACGTGCTGCCCGCCAGCGTCGGCGGCTACCTCTTCGGCCTGATCCCGATGTCCAGCGCGACCGGCGCCTTCACCGATCCGTCGTGGCTGGGCACTTGGACCATCTTCTACTGGGCGTGGTGGCTGTCCTGGGCGCCGTTCGTCGGCACCTTCATCGCCCGCATCTCCCGTGGCCGCACCGTGCGCCAGTTCATCGTCGGCGTCCTGCTCATCCCCAGTGGCGTCAGTGCCGTGTGGTTCGCGATCCTCGGCGGCGGGGCGCTCCGCCTGCAGGCCACCGGGGAGGCGAACCTGGTCGGCAAGCTGGACGACGGCCAGGAGGCCGCGCTGTTCGGCCTCCTGGACGCGCTTCCCTGGTACGTACTGACCGCGGCCGTCGCCATCATCCTGGTCGCGCTGTACTTCGTCAGCGGTGCCGACGCCGCCTCCCTGGTGCTGGGCTCACTGTCCAGCCAGGGCTCCCTCAAGCCCAACAAGTGGCTGGTCGTCACCTGGGGCGCACTGATCGGCGCCGTGGCCGCCGTACTGCTGGTGGCCGGCGGGCTCGAAGCCCTGCAGCAGGCGACCATCCTGGTGGCGCTGCCCTTCGTCCTGGTGATGATCGCGCTGTGCTGGTCACTGGTGACCGAGCTGCGCGAGGACCCGGGAGCGGGCCCCGCTCGGCACGTCCACCCCCTCCACGGCCTGCGCGACGCCATCCGTGCCACCGTGGGAGAGGTCCTCGAGGAAGAAGGTGTCACCAAGCCCCGGGGCAGGCTACGCCGGATGCCCCGCAGAAGCGGCCGTCAGAAGTCCGACGGGGACGAGCTTCCGCCGGAGTGACATCCGCCGACGGCCCGGCGGTCAGGAACCTCCACACCTGCCGCCCTGCCGACTGCCCGGTGCCGGACTCTCCGGGCGGGCCGGTGCCCGGTCGCTGTCCGGGGCCGCTGGACCGTCCGACCGGATCCATTGCGTCCGCAGGGGTGTGCGCCCTTCCCTTGTGGGCAGGGGAATAGGTGTCGGACGTCAACAGTTGCATTGAGGAGGGTTTTTATGGACATCTCGGCGGCTGCGGATTCAGCGACGAAACCGCGGAACGGTGCCGGGCACGTGTCGGGAATGATGCCTGCCACGGAGCTGCCGTGGATCGAGGACGCGGGGATGGTCGCCCCCAAGGACGCGCGTGAACTGACCAAGCTGTTCCTCGACCGGATTCGGGAGCTGGAAGAGGGCACGCACGAGTATCAGTACGCGCGCAACACCCTCATCGAAATGAACGTGTCGCTCGTTCGATACGCGGCAGCTCGCTTCCGGAACCGCGATGAACCGCTCGAGGACATCCTTCAAGTGGGCACGATCGGGCTCATCAAGGCGATCGACCGGTTCGATCTGACCCGTGAGGTCGAATTCACCACCTTCGCCATTCCGTACATCGTGGGAGAAATCAAGCGCTTCTTCCGCGATACGAGTTGGGCCGTCCATGTTCCGCGCCGCCTCCAGGAGCTGCGGATCGAATTGGCCAAGGCCACCGAAGAGCTCGAGGCGCGGCTGGATCGCGCGCCGACCATGGACGAACTGGCGGAGTTCCTGGGGCGCACCCCCGAGGAAGTCATCGACGGCAAGGTGGCGGCCAACGGATACGTCGCGTCCTCCATCGATGTGCCCGTCGGCGAGGACGGCCCCACCGGCGGGTCGACTTTCGCCGAGCGTATGGGCGACCCCGACCCGGCGATCGAGATCATCGAAGATCTGCACGCACTCAAGCCTCTGCTGGAAGACCTCGGGGAGCGGGATCGCACGATCCTGCAGCTGCGCTTCGGTGAGGAACTGACGCAGTCCGAGATCGGCGCCGAACTCGGCATTTCACAGATGCATGTCTCCCGTCTCCTCACTCGCTGCCTGACCCGGCTCCGTACCGGGATGCAGCAGGACTGAAGCGGCGTGCCGCACAGGCCGCTCGTCCTTGTACGGAGAGCGGGGCACGCGGGCCGGAGGAGCGGACCCGGGTTGGGTGCCGGACCCAGGCGGGAAGCGCGCGGCCTCTGGTCGGACCCGATCGTGGGCCATCCGGGTGGCCGGACAGCGGCCCCGGACGGGCTGGATGCGCGGGCTGGATGCGGGGCGGGCTGCGCAGTGGGCTGCGAGGTGGGCTGCGGGGTGGGCTGCGGGGTGGGTAGGCCGCGCCTGCTACGCCGAGCGCATCGACGTTCCCCGGCCCTCGGACGCGGCCCGCGCGTCGGCCGCGGCCGCTTGCAGTGCCCGCAGTCCATCGCGCAGAGCAGCCTGCTGTACGGCGGGCATCGCGGTCACCAGAGGCGCCAGATGCTCCTCGCGCAGCGCCCGGACCTTCCCGAGGTGTTCCCGCCCGGCCGGGGTCAAGGACAATTCCAGTTCTCTGCGGCTGGATGCGCTCGGCGCCCGCTCAAGAAAGCCCACAGCCTCCAGCCGGTCGCACAGCCGGCTCGCCGAAGGCGGCGTCGCTCCCAGACCGTCCGCCAAACTCTTCAGCTTGATGCCGTCCTCACGCTCCAGCAGATACATGGCTCGCAACTGGGCCGTCGAGACCGGAGCCGTGGGCACTTCCTTGCTGTGCTCCCACAGCATTTCCAACAGCTCGACCACCTCAGAGACCATGTGTGCTCCCACGCCGGGGCGCTGCCGAGGAAGAATATCGTTCGTCCTCATACGTTGACAGTTGCCCGAAAATATCCATTCGAAGTCAGCAGGCCGCTCATCACCAAGGCGCTTCCGCGCCCAGCCGAAAGCAGATGCCCCCGTGGACAGGTTTGCCGCCGTAGAGCGTGCGTTGCGTACCGCCGCACCCCACACCCTCCTGGACGTCGTCACAGCAGCCCTGCAGGAAGCGTACGCCGCCACCCGTGTCGAGTTGCGCATGGCCGACTACAGCGTGACCACTCTGCAAACCGTGGGATCTCTCCCCGGCACCACAGAACCCGTACCCATCCACGACAGCCCCCAGGGCCGTGCCTTCGGTGCGCAGGAGCCATACGTCGAAACGGATCTCACCGAACGCGGTGGCAGGGTGCACCTCCCCATCACGATCCGGGGCGACCGGATGGGCGTGCTGACCGTCAGCCTGCCTGAACACGAGTATTTCACCGGCCTCCCGCAGGAAATCCAACCCCTTTGTGAAGCTTTGGGGCATGAAATCGTTGTCGCCGAACGGGACACCGACCTCTACCTGCTGGCCCGCCGGGCGGCACGCCTTACACTCGCCGCCGAGCTGCAATGGCAGCTTCTGCCCGGCCACTCCCTGTCCCGTACCGAATACGCACTGGGAGCCCACCTGGAACCCGCGTACGCGATCTTCGGAGACAACTACGACTGGTCGGCCTCGGCCGAACATCTGACGCTGACCGTCACCAATGGCATGGGCGACGGCATCAATGCCGCTCTGCTCACCAATCTCGCCATCAATGCCCTGCGCAACGCACGGCGGGCCGGCCTCGGGCCGGCCGATCAAGCCGTCCTCGCCGACCAGGCGGTCTACGCGCAGTATCAGGGCGCCGCGTACGTGTCGGTGCTGCTGCTCCGCTTCACCCTCGCAACCGGTGACGTCGAGATCGTCGATGCTGGTTCCCCGCGGATGTGGCGGATGCGCGGCGGCAGTGCCGAACCCCTGTCCTTCGACGCGCAGCTGCCCCTGGGGATGTTCGAGGACACCCAGTACGTCACCGAGCACCTCCGGGTCCAGCCGGGGGACCGGCTGCTCATCGGGAGCGACGGCGTCTACGACACGGTCTCCCGCGCCGGTGAGCGTTACGGGGAACGCGCCCTCGCCCGCTCCCTGAACGCGACCCGCCTGCTCCCCCCGCCCCAGGTGCCGCGAGCCGTCCTGCGTGAACACGCCGGCTACCGCGGGGACACCCCCCTCGACGACGATGCCTTGATCGTCTGCCTCGACTGGTACGGGCGGTAGATCCTCGCCGTGGCGCAGGGGCCGCCTCAGCCCCGCGCACCCCGGCTCGGCTCGGTGCCGTTGCGGGGCCGGCCGTCCCCCTCCGCGCCGTCGCCCGCGTCCTCCGCATGCTCCGTGTCCTCCGCGCGCTCCTCCCGCTCCCGCTCCCGCTTGCCGTGCAGGCGGGAGCGGATGTCCTCATGCGGCAGGAACTGCGCCCAGCGCTCCGGGAATTCGGACGGCGGCTCCGCGTCGGGGCCGTCCTCGGCCTCGTCCCAGTCCTCGTCCGGGTCCTCCGCGCGGCCACGGTCGCGGGCCGCGCGCTGGGCCGCCGCCCGGGCGACCAGCGCCGCCGCGGCCTCCTCCCGGACCCGCTCGTTCGCCTGCCGCGCCGCGGCCGTCGCCACCGACGGCCACACCCGGTCGATCGCCGCGTTGACCGCCGCCCCGACCAGCACGGCGAAGGCGGAGACACCGATCCACAGCAGGACGGCGACGGGCGCGGCCAGCGAGCCGTAGATGGTCGGCCCCTCGACCGTATTGATCAGATAGATGCGCAGCAGGAAGCTGCCGAGCACCCAGATCGCGAGCGCCACCAGCGCGCCCGGGATGTCCTCCTGCCACGGGGAACGCACCGGTACGGACACGTGGTAGAGCGTGGTGAGGAAGATCACCGAGAGGATGAGGACGACCGGCCAGTACAGGGCCCGCACCACACCCTCGCTCCACGGCAGGAAGTCCATGACCGCGTCCGGCCCGGCCACCATCAGCGGCAGCACCACCGCCCCGATGAGCAGCGCGACGACATAGAGCAGGAAGGCGAGCAGCCGGGTCCTGACGATGCCCCGCACACCGTCCAGCCCGTACATCACGGTGATCGTTTCGATGAAGACCGTCACCGCCCGCGACCCGGACCACAGGGCGAAGGCGAAGCCCAGCGAGATGACATCCGGCCGGCCGCCGCGCGTGACGTCCTCCAGGAGCGGGCTGGCGATCTCCTTGACGCCCCGGTCGGAGAGCACGGTCCCGGACGCGGTGAGGATGTTCTGCCGGATGCTGTCGATGGTCTCGGTGCCGGCATCGAGATAGCCGATCAGCCCGATCAGGCCGAGCAGCAGCGGCGGCAGCGACAGCAGCGTGAAGAAGGCCGCCTCGGCGGCGAGGCCGAGGATCCGGTACTCCATGCAGGAGTTGACCGTGTCCTTCAGCAGCAGCCAGGCCACCTTGCGCTTGGACAGATGCGGATAGAGGGCGCGGGCCCTGCGCAACCGGCCCATGGACCGGTTGGGGGATGACTCTGCTGCTTGCACTTCCATAACGTATCCGGCATGGGAGCCTCGACACACACCGTGACCAACCAAGCTCCACCCCTGACCGGGTACGACGCTTTCGCCGCGGACGCCGCCCTCGCCGAGGGTGTGGCGCGCCATGCCGGAGCCGACCGGCTGGACGAGATCCGTACGGAGCTGGGTGAGCTCGGGCGCTCGGCGGGCTCCGCCCAGGCCCAGCGGTGGGGAGCGCTGGCCAATGACCATCCGCCGGTGCTGCACACCCACGATCGCTACGGCCACCGTATCGACGAGGTGGAGTACCACTTCGCCTATCACCGCCTGCTGGGCCACGCGATCGCGGCGGGGCTGACCGACGCCTGGTCGCGGCCGGACGGCCACCTCCGGCGTACGGCCGCCTTCCTGGTGTGGACGCAGACCGACGCGGGACACAGCTGCCCGCTGTCGATGACACACGCGGCGGTCCCGGCGCTGCGGGCCGACCCCGGGCTCGCAGCCGAGTGGGAGCCCCGGCTCGCCTCCCGGGTGTATGAGCCGGATCTGTGGCCGCCGGACGTGAAGCCGGGGGCGCTGTTCGGAATGGGCATGACGGAGAAACAGGGCGGTTCGGATGTACGTTCCAATACGACACGGGCGGAGCCGCTGGCCGCCGCGGGCGAGTACGTCCTGACCGGCCACAAGTGGTTCTGCTCGGCTCCCATGTCGGACGCGTTTCTCGTACTGGCGCAGGCCCCGGGCGGCCTGACCTGCTTCCTGCTCCCCCGCCTCCTGCCCGACGGCGGCCGCAACACCTTCCGTATCCAGCGCCTGAAGAACAAGCTCGGCAACCGCTCGAACGCGTCCGCCGAGGTGGAGTTCGACGGGACGACCTGGGCGCGCCGCGTCGGCGAGGAGGGCCGCGGCGTCCCCACCATCATCGGGATGGTCGCGGCCACCCGGCTGGACTGCGTCACCGGGGCGGCGGGGCAGATGCGGCAGGCGGTCGCGCAGGCGGTGCACCATGCGGCGTACCGCAGCGCCTTCGGCGGCCCGCTGATCGACAAGCCGCTGATGCGCAACGTACTGGCGGATCTGGCGCTGGAGTCGGAGGCGGCGACGACGCTCGCGCTGCGGCTGGCCGCGGCGTACGACGCGGAT
The DNA here is from genome assembly GCF_040609575.1 of Streptomyces sp. NPDC004647. Taxonomy (NCBI): domain Bacteria; kingdom Bacillati; phylum Actinomycetota; class Actinomycetes; order Kitasatosporales; family Streptomycetaceae; genus Streptomyces; species Streptomyces sp. NPDC004647. The sequence continues at coordinate 89,980 of NZ_JBEXKU010000016.1, forward strand.
GACGAGAGCGAGAAGCAGCTGCTGCGGCTGGCAGTGCCGGTTGCCAAGTACTGGGTGACCAAGCGCTGTCCGCCGTTGGCGGCCGAGGCCCTCGAGTGTCTGGGCGGCAACGGCTATGTCGAGGAGTCGGGAATGCCCCGGCTGCTGCGCGAGTCCCCGCTCAACTCGATCTGGGAGGGCTCGGGGAACGTCCAGGCACTCGATGTGCTCCGTGCCCTCCAGCGCGAACCCGCCGCCCTGAACGCCTTCCTGACCGAGGTCGGCCTGGCTCGGGGCGCCGACCACCGGCTGGACGCCGCGATCAGGGACATGCTCACCGAACTCGCCGATCTGGACGGGATCGAGGCCCGGGGCCGCAGGCTCGTCGAGCGGATGGCGCTCGCTCTGCAGGGGTCGCTGCTGCTGCGGTTCGCACCGCCGGAGGTCGCCGACGCGTTCTGTGCCTCGCGGCTGGGACGTGACTGGGGCGGGGCGTTCGGCACGCTGCCGCACACCCTGGACCTGGCATCGATCGTGGACCGTGCGCGGGTGCCGGTCTGAGGGGTGCGGGAGCGGCGGCCCGGAGCCGGGAGTGGTGCTGCGCCGACACGGCACCACCCCCGTCCAGGAACGCCACCGCTGCGGCACAGCCGTGCGCATCGAGCGGCGTACAGGACACTCTTGTCCTGCCGATCGGTTGTGCACAAACGTTGCGAGGGTTGCAGCAATAACGCCAAGTACCTGTCCGCTCCGCTCTCCAACGGCACCATGGGAATGCTGGTACCGACCAGTCCTGTCCTTTTCGGAGACCGAACCCGTGAACGACGAACCGATGGACATGGCCCGGCTGTCGGCCATGGACGCACGTCAGGCATCCCGTGTGCTCAGTGGCGTACGGGCGGCGGCACTGTCAGGGCGGCGCCCGCCCGTCACTCCCCGCCCGGTGATCGGCGAGTCCTGGGACCGGACGCTGCAATACGGCGTGGATCCCGACCGGGGCTCCCACCCGGGTCTGCTCGCACTGGACGAGATCGAGGCGCGGCGCCGGTCCTCGCCGATCTCCTCGGTCCTGCCCACCCTGCGGCAGGGCATCGTCACGGCCGCCGGCGGGGCCCGGCACATCATGGTGGTCACCGACGCCGAAGGCCGGATGCTGTGGCGCGACGGCAGCCAGGCCGTCCAGAAGCAGGCGGACGGGCTGGGCTTCGAGCTGGGCGCCAGCTGGGCGGAGGAAGCGGTCGGCACGAATGCGGTGGGCACCGCGCTGGTGGCTCGCCGGCCGGTCCAGGTGCACTCCGCCGAGCACTTCGTCCGCAGGCATCACTCGTGGACCTGCGCCGCGGCGCCGCTGCACGATCCGCGGGACGGCCGCCTGCTGGGCGTGGTCGATGTCAGCGGTCCCGCCGCCTCCCTGCACCCGGCGACGCTGGCCCTGGTCAGCGCTGTCGCCCGGCTCGCCGAGAGCGAGCTGCGCGAGCGGCATCTGGCGGCGATCGAGCGGCTGCGCGCGGTGGCCGCGCCGATGCTGTGCCGGATCGGCGGACGAGCGGTCGCCGTCGACCGCAACGGCTGGACAGCGGCCGTCACCGGCATGCCCCCGATGAACCGCCTGGTCTTGCCCAGGTCCCTGAGCGCGGGGCAGGTCCGGATCCCGTCGTTCGGACTGTGCACGGTGGAGCCGCTGCCGGACGGCTGGCTGGTGCGCGCCGCTGAGCCCCGGCCGGACGGCGGGGAGGCGTGTGCGGAGCCGAGCCGGGTCGTACTGGATCTGCGGATGCCCCGGCACTGGACGCTCTCCGTGATGGGTGGGACGGGCAGCTGGACGCAGGATCTGACGCCGCGGCATGCGGAGTTGCTGTACGTCCTCGCCCGGCACCGGGAAGGGCGTACGGCGGCGCAACTGGCGCTGGACCTGTTCGGCGACTCCGCCAGGACGGTGACGGTGCGGGCCGAGCTGTCGCGGATCCGGCGGACCCTGGCGGGGGTTCTGGACCACCGCCCGTACCGCTTCGCCGACGGGGTGGGGGTCGAGCTGCTGACGCCGGCGGATCAGACCGGGCTGCTTCCGCACTCGACCGCCCCGGCGGTGGTCGCGGGCCGCTCACCCGGTACCGGCTGACCCGTCAGGCGGAGTCCTGGCGCGCGCGGCGGCGGATCAGGAAGTAACTGACGGCTCCGGCGAACGCCGTGACCAGGGCGACGCCGACGGTCACCGCGACCGGGGTCACACGATCGGTGCTCCCGTCGAGACCGGCCTTGGCGGCATGGCTCGGCCCGGCGACCGCGCTGTGCCGCGGCGCGGGCTCGGTGTCGCGGCGCGGGACGGCCTTGGTGCCGGGGTGCGAGTCCTTGTTGGTGCCGGGGCGCGCGACGACCTCGAAGTGGCCGCCGGTGACGGTCCTGCCGCCGCAGGTGGCGGAGACCGTGTGCGTGCCGGGGCGTACGGCCGCGAAGACCTCGGGCCGCGCGACCGAGGAGCCTTCGTTCGGTACGCCCCGCAGCTGTGTGCGGGGGAACGCGTTGGACTCGACGATGGCGTCGTAGGCCCTGCCGGTGCCGCGGCAGGCGGTGCCGTCGACCGTGACCGTCAGGCTGCCGCCCTGCTCGACCGTCCCGGGCCGCACGACGATGTTGCTGGGGCCCGCGCGGCCCGGGTCCGCGACGGCCGACGGGGCCGGCAGGGCGAGAGCGGCGGCGGCCAGCGCGACGGCCGCGACGGCGCGGGTGACAGGCATGGGCTTCCTCCGGCGCGGGCGCGCTGCGGGACGGTGCCCCGGACGTTCAGTGATCGCGCCCACGTCGACCGTCGCCCGGAAGGCCCGGAAGCGCATGCGGCGGCGGTCCGAACGGGCGGCCCTCCGCCGGGCCGAGACCGGTCCGGCGCGATGTCCGACGTGGGCCCGAGGCGATGCCCGAGGCGATGTCCATGCCCCGCCACCCGTTCGCCCGTGTCCTGTCGCAGCCCCGGACTCGCGGTCCTAACGTGCCGTTAGGTGACCCTGGCGTGTCCACCACCGCGCCTGGAGGGGAGAGAGATGCGTGCGAGGTACGGCCGGAGCCGCGGCGCCTACAGACCGGTGCGGAGAAGAAGCTCTCCCTGGGGGCTGATAGCCCTCGTACTCCTCATCGGCGCCGCTCTGATACGGAACGGGGCCGGCGCGGCGGAAGGGCCCCCGCAGCCGACCGCCGAGTCCGCCATGGACAGCCGGGCTGCGCCCGCCCCCTCGCCCTCCGCGCCCGCGCCCCCGCCCGACCCGCTGCCCGCCTCCGCCCCGACCCGCGTGAAGATCCCCGCAATCAGGGTGGACGCCCCGCTGACGGCGGTCGGGCTCGACCGGGAGGGCTGGATCGACTCACCGCCGGCGGCGCAGAAGAATCTCGCGGGCTGGTTCAAGGAGGCGGTCACCCCGGGGGAGAAGGGGACCTCGGTGCTCGTCGGACATGTCGACAACGCGGCGGGCCCGGTCGTCTTCTACAACCTGGGTGCCCTGAAGAAGGGCCACAGCATCGAGGTGGTCCGGCAGGACGGCCGTACCGCGGTGTTCGAGATCTACGGCATCGAGGTGTTCGAGAAGCGGGCCTTCCCCGCGGAGCGGGTGTACGCCGACCAGGGGCATCCGGAGCTCAGGGTCATAACGTGCGGTGGCGGCTTCTCCAAGAAGACGGGCTACAACGGGAACGTCGTCGTGTTCGCCAAGCTCGTCCCGGCCCGGTGACACCGGCCGCACAGCCCACGCGGGCCCGACGGACATGCCGGGAGGGTCATGGCATCCGGGGGCGGGCACCTCGAGGAGCGTCCGGCACCCATGATTGGCTGTCGGACATGAGCATCACCGTGACCACCTGGTCCCTGGAGCAGACCGCGCCCGCCGACCTCGTACCGGCCGGCCCGCCGGAGGACGGCAGCGGTGTACGGATCATCCGCTCCGAGGTGGTTTCACCGGAATTCAGCCGATTTCTCTATACCGCCGTGGGCGGCGACGTCCGGTGGACCGACCGGCTGGGCTGGCCGTACGCCCGGTGGCGGGAGTTCCTGGAGCGCCCCGGCGTCGAGACCTGGGTCGCCTACGACCACGGGACCCCGGCCGGATACATCGAGCTGGACGCACAGAAGGGGGGCGTGGTCGAAATCAGCTATTTCGGACTGATTCCCGCCTTCCGTGGACGGCGCATCGGCGGGCACCTGCTGAGCGTGGGCGCGGCGCGCGCCTGGGACCTGGCCGGGCGATGGCAGGGACTCGCCCCGACCGAGCGGCTGTGGGTGCACACCTGCAGCAAGGACGGGCCGTACGCGCTGGACAACTACCGGCGGCGTGGCTTCCGGGTCTTCGGGACCAGGACCGAGGAGGAGCCGGAGACCTCTCCCCCGGGTCCGTGGCCCGGCGCGTACTGACCCGGCGCCTGTCCGTCCGGAGGCGCGACCGGAGGCCTGACCGGCAACGTGACCCGCGACACAGCGTCTCGTCAAGCAAGACAGACTCGTCCACATTCTGGATAGCGGTGGACTCTCCGGAGACCGCCGTGACACGCTTTCGTCATGTCTCGAGCTGGAATTGCCTTGGTGAGTCGGCGGCACGTCGACCTCGGCCGCATGTCCAGCGCCATCTGTCCGGCGGGCTGACAGTCACAGCACCGTCGTATCCCACGCCGTCCCCACCGTTGCGGACTGGCGAGCGCCCCTGATCCGCGCTGCCGCACGCACCCTCCCCGCGGTGTGAGCACAGCTGCGTATCCGCAGGCAGGAGCGCGCCCCGGCATACCGAACCCTTCCTCCTCGCCCCCCTTCGGGGAGGAGGACCCAACTTGAGCCGCCCTAGAAGGACGTAACCCCATGGCCGCCACCCCGGAACGAGCAACCGCTGCCACGACCCGCCGCAAGGCCGGCCGCCACCGCGGCGAGGGCCAGTGGGCCGTGGGTCACTTCACTCCGCTCAACGGCAATGAGCAGTTCAAGAAGGATGACGACGGTCTCAATGTGCGGACACGCATTGAGACGATCTACTCAAAGGCCGGATTCGACTCGATCGACCCCAACGATCTGCGGGGGCGGATGCGTTGGTGGGGCCTCTACACCCAGCGCAAGCCCGGCATCGACGGCGGCAAGACCGCGATCCTGGAGCCGGAGGAGCTGGACGACAAGTACTTCATGCTCCGTGTCCGCATCGACGGCGGACGGCTGACCACCGAGCAGCTGCGGATCATCGGCGAGATCTCCGAGGAGTTCGCCCGCGGCACGGCGGATGTCACCGACCGGCAGAACATCCAGCTGCACTGGATCCGGATCGAGGACGTGCCCGAGATCTGGCGGCGGCTGGAAGGCGTCGGCCTGTCGACGACCGAGGCCTGCGGCGACACTCCGCGCGTCATCCTCGGGTCGCCGGTCGCCGGTATCGCCGAGGACGAGATCATCGACGGCACCCCGGCCATCGACGCGATCCACAGCCGCTACATCGGCAGCAAGGAATTCTCGAACCTGCCGCGCAAGTTCAAGACGGCCATCTCGGGTTCGCCGCTGCTGGATGTGGCGCACGAGATCAACGACATCGCGTTCGTCGGCGTCGAGCACCCCGAGCACGGCCCCGGCTTCGACCTGTGGGTCGGCGGCGGGCTGTCCACCAACCCCAAGATCGGCGTACGGCTGGGCGGCTGGGTCCCGCTGGACGAGGTACCCGACGTCTGGGCCGGAGTCGTCGGCATCTTCCGCGACTACGGCTACCGGCGGCTGCGCACCCGCGCCCGGCTGAAGTTCCTGGTCGCCGACTGGGGCCCGGAAAAGTTCCGCCAGGTGCTGGAGGACGAGTACCTGCAGCGCAAACTGGTCGACGGCCCCGCGCCCAACGACCCGCTGGAGCAGTGGCGCGACCACATCGGCGTCCACCGCCAGCAGGACGGCCGGTTCTACGTCGGCTTCGCCCCGCGCGTCGGCCGGATCGTCGGCACCGACCTGACCAAGATCGCCGCAGTGGCCGAGGCGCACGGTTCGGGCCGGGTCCGTACCACCGTCGAGCAGAAGATGATCGTGCTCGATGTCGAGGAGTCGCAGGTCGAGTCGCTGGTCGAGTCGCTCGAGGCAATGGACCTGCGGGTCAATCCCTCGCCCTTCCGGCGCGGCACGATGGCCTGCACCGGCATCGAGTTCTGCAAGCTCGCCATCGTCGAGACCAAGGAGCGCGGGTCGGCGCTGATCGACGAACTCGAGCGCCGTATCCCCGACTTCGACCAGCCCATCACCATCAACCTCAACGGCTGCCCGAACGCCTGCGCCCGTATCCAGGTCGCGGACATCGGCCTCAAGGGCCAGCTCGTCATGGACACCGACGGCAACCAGGTCGAGGGCTTCCAGGTGCACCTGGGCGGTGCGCTCGGCCTCGAACCGGGCTTCGGCCGCAAGGTCCGCGGTCTGAAGGTCACTTCCGCCGAGCTGCCCGACTACGTGGAGCGCGTACTGAAGCGTTTCCAGGCGGAGCGCGAGGACGACGAGCGGTTTGCGCAGTGGGCGGCCCGGGCGAGTGAGGAGGCGCTCTCATGAGTGAGCGAGCCGCACCGTTCTACTGCCCGTACTGCGGGGACGAGGACCTGCGCCCCTCCGAGGAGGGAACCGCCGCAGGTAAGGGAGCAGCCTGGGAATGCGGGTCCTGCAACCGCGCGTTCCGACTCTCGTTCCTCGGGCTGCTGGCCAAGGGCCTGCAGCGCGACCGAAACGAAGGGGGCACCACGGAATGACCACGGCACAGCAGCGCACCCCGGCCCAGCTCCGGACGCTCGCCGAGGAGGCGGGCCGCGAGCTGGAGGACGCTTCCGCGCTCGACATCCTGACCTGGGCCACCGGCACCTTCGGCAGCCGCTTCTGCGTCACCTCCTCCATGGAGGATGCCGTCGTGGCCCACCTCGCCTCCCGCGCCAACCCGGGTGTGGACGTGGTGTTCCTCGACACCGGCTACCACTTCCCGGAGACCATCGGCACCCGCGACGCGGTCGAGGCCGTGATGGACGTCAACGTCATCACCCTCACCCCGCGCCAGAGCGTCGCCGAGCAGGACGCCGAGTACGGGCCGAAGCTGCACGACCGCGACCCGGACCTGTGCTGCGCCCTGCGCAAGGTCAAGCCGCTCGAAGAGGGCCTGACGGAGTACGACGCGTGGGCGACCGGCCTGCGCCGCGACGAGTCCCCGACCCGGGCGAACACCCCGGTCGTCGGCTGGGACGACAAGCGGCAGAAGGTCAAGGTCTCCCCGATCGCCCGCTGGACCCAGAACGACGTGGACGCCTACATCGCCGAACACGGCGTGCTCACCAACCCGCTGCTGATGGACGGCTACGCCTCCGTCGGATGCGCGCCGTGCACCCGCCGCGTACAGGCCGGTGAGGACGCCCGGGCGGGCCGCTGGGCGGGACGCAGCAAATCCGAGTGCGGACTGCACGGCTGATGACCATCGACGAGATATCCAGGGAGCGGGAGATGAGCCTGACGGACCACGGTGCGCGGCCACGCGCCGAGGTGAGTGCGCTGCAGTCGGGCGCCACCATCTGGCTCACCGGTCTGCCGAGCGCCGGCAAGACGACGATCGCCTACGCGCTGGCGGAGCGGCTGCGCGGCGACGGGCACCGGGTGGAGGTGCTCGACGGCGATGAGATCCGCGAGTTCCTCTCCGCCGGGCTCGGCTTCACCCGCGAGGACCGCCATACCAATGTGCAGCGGATCGGCTTCGTCGCCGAGCTGCTGGCCTCGAACGGGGTGAAGGCTCTCGTCCCGGTCATCGCGCCGTACGCCGAGAGCCGCGAGGCCGTGCGGAGCCGCCACCAGGCCGCAGGCACGGCATATCTGGAAGTACATGTGGCCACCCCGGTGGACGTGTGCTCCGTGCGCGATGTGAAAGGGCTCTACGCCAAGCAGGCAGCGGGCGAGATCTCCGGACTGACCGGGGTCGACGACCCGTACGAGGCGCCGGCCGACCCGGATCTTCGGATCGAGGCGCACGAGCAAGCCGTCGAGGAGTCGGCGGCGGCACTGCACGCGCTGCTGACCGAGAGAGGACTGTCGTGACGACCGCGACCGCACTGACCGAAGGCACCGACAACCCGTACGCCCTGTCGCACCTGGACGCGCTGGAGTCCGAGGCGGTGCACATCTTCCGCGAGGTGGCAGGCGAGTTCGAGCGGCCGGTGATCCTTTTCTCCGGCGGCAAGGACTCCATCGTCATGCTGCACCTGGCGCTGAAGGCCTTTGCCCCGGCGCCGGTCCCCTTCTCGCTGCTGCATGTGGACACCGGGCACAACTTCCCCGAGGTCCTCGACTACCGGGACCGTACGGCCGAACGGCACGGGCTGCGCCTCCACGTCGCCTCCGTCCAGGAGTTCATCGACAACGGCAAGCTGCGCGAGCGCCCCGACGGGACGCGCAACCCGCTGCAGACCGTGCCGCTGCTGGACGCCATCGAGAGCAACCGCTTCGACGCGGTGTTCGGCGGCGGCCGCCGGGACGAGGAGAAGGCCCGCGCCAAGGAGCGCGTCTTCTCCGTGCGCGACGAGTTCGGCGGCTGGGACCCGCGGCGTCAGCGCCCCGAGCTGTGGCAGCTCTACAACGGCCGGCACTCCCCCGGTGAGCACGTCCGTGTCTTCCCGCTGTCCAACTGGACCGAGCTGGACGTCTGGCAGTACATCGCCCGCGAGAAGATCGAGCTCCCGCAGATCTACTTCGCCCACGAGCGCGAGGTCTTCGCCCGCAGCGGCATGTGGCTGGCGCCCGGCGAGTGGGGCGGCCCGAAGGAGGGCGAGCGGGTCGAGACCCGGATGGTGCGCTACCGCACCGTCGGCGACATGTCCTGCACCGGCGCCGTCGACTCCGACGCGGTGAGCATCGAGCAGGTGATCACCGAGATCGCCGCTTCCCGGCTGACCGAGCGGGGCGCGACACGAGCGGACGACAAGCTGTCCGAGGCCGCCATGGAGGACCGTAAGCGCGAGGGGTACTTCTAAAAATGTCCAGCATCAGCACCGGTCCCAGCGGCATCGCCGAGCAGACCTCGGCCACCTCGCTGCTGCGCTTCGCGACCGCCGGTTCCGTCGACGACGGCAAGTCCACCCTGGTGGGCCGGCTGCTGCACGACTCCAAGTCGGTCCTCGCCGACCAGCTGGAGGCCGTGGAGCACGCCTCGCGCAGCCGCGGCCAGGAGACGCCGGACCTCGCGCTGCTCACCGACGGGCTGCGCGCGGAGCGGGAGCAGGGCATCACCATCGATGTCGCGTACCGCTACTTCGCCACCCCGCGGCGGCGGTTCGTCCTCGCCGACACCCCCGGGCATGTGCAGTACACCCGGAACATGGTCACCGGCGCGTCCACCGCCGAGCTGGCCGTGGTCCTGGTCGACGCCCGTAACGGTGTCGTCGAGCAGACTCGCAGGCACGCGGCCGTGGCAGCGCTCCTCCGCGTCCCGCATGTGGTCCTCGCGGTCAACAAGATGGACCTGGTCGACTACGCGGAGCCCGTCTTCGCCCGGATCGCCGAGGAGTTCACCGCCTACGCCGCCTCGCTGGGCGTACCGGAGATCACCGCGATCCCGATCTCCGCGCTCGCCGGGGACAACGTGGTGACCGTGTCGGCGAACATGGACTGGTACGGCGGCCCGACGGTGCTCGAGCACCTGGAGACGGTGCCCGTCGTCACCGACCCGTCGGCGGACCCGGCCCGTTTCCCGGTCCAGTACGTCATCCGCCCGCAGTCCGCCGAGCTCCCCGACTACCGCGGCTACGCGGGCCAGGTCGCCTCGGGTGTGCTGCGCGTCGGCGACGCCGTGACCGTCCTGCCGTCCGGCCGTACGAGCACGATCGAGGGCATCGACGCCCTGGGTGAGCAGGTGGACGTGGCCTGGGTGCCGCAGTCCGTGACCGTGCGCCTGGCCGACGATCTCGACATATCGCGCGGCGACATCATCGTCCCGACGGCCGGCGCCCCCGCGACGACCCAGGACATCGAGGCCACCGTCTGCCATCTGCACGACCGGCCGCTGAAGATCGGCGAGCGGGTGCTGCTGAAGCACACCACCCGCACGGTGAAGGCGATCGTCAAGGACATCCCCTCCCGGCTGACCCTGGACGATCTCTCACAGCACCCGGCGCCTGGTGAGCTGGTGGCCAATGACATCGGCCGGGTGGTGGTGCGTACCGCGGAGCCGCTGGCGCTCGACGCGTACGCCGACTCCCGGCGTACCGGGTCCTTCCTGCTGATCGACCCGGCGGACGGTACGACCCTGACAGCCGGCATGGCGGGTGCCTCCTTCGCCGCCTCCGACGACGCCGGGACGGTTCAGGACGACGAGGGGTGGGACTTTTGATGGTTGACGCCTTTTCGACCTTCGCGAAGGAGGGCGGCCGCGTCGGCAGCGGCGCCCTCGGAAGCGGTCAGGGCGGAGTCGGCCGATGTGTGCGCTGATGCCGCTGGTCACCCAGCACCGCTCAGCCACGCACCGCACCCGAAGACCCCATGAACCGCCGGGCGTCACCTGACCGTACGCACCGGCCTTCCGAGAGGAACACCTCCCGTGTCTGCCGATCGCCCCATCCCCGTTCGACCAGCCGGCCGCCGGCTGCTCGCCGCCGCTGTGACCCTCCCGCTGCTGATAGCCGGCCTGGGCGCCTGCGGCTACGGCTCCCAGGCCAAGAAGGACGACGCAGCTCCCGTCGCGAAGGGCAAGAAGCTCGGCGGCCTGGACAAGGTGAAGATCGGCTACTTCGCGAACACGACCCATGCCTCGGCGCTGGTCGGCCTCGGCAACAAGGGCTTCATCCAGAAGGAGCTGGGCGGTACCCAGGCCGAGGGTGCGGTCTTCAACGCGGGCCCGGCCGAGATCGAGGCCCTCAACTCGGGCGCCATCGACATCGGCTGGATCGGCCCCTCCCCCTCGATCAACGGCTACACCAAGTCCCAGGGCAAGAGCCTGAAGATCATCTCTGGCTCCGCCTCCGGCGGCGTCTCCCTCGTGGTCAACCCGAAGAAGATCAAGAGCCTGGACGACCTCAAGGGCAAGACGATCGCCACCCCGCAGCTGGGCAACACCCAGGACGTGGCGCTGCTCAACTACCTCGCGGAGAAGGGCCTGAAGGTCGACCCCACCTCCGGCAAGGGCGATGTGACCGTCGCCCGTACGGAGAACAAGGTGACGCCGGTCGCCTTCAAGAGCGGCAGCATCGACGCCGCCTGGGTCCCGGAGCCCACCGCGTCCAAGCTGGTCGCGGAGGGTGGGAAGGTCCTCCTCGACGAGAAGACGCTCTGGAAGGACGGCAAGTTCGTCATCACGAACCTGATCGTGTCCCAGAAGTTCCTCAAGGAGCACCCGGATGTCGTCGAAGCGGTCCTGCGCGGCTCGGTGAAGACCAACGCGTGGATCAAGGACAACCCCGAGGAAGCCAAGAAGGCCATCAACGCGGCCCTGGAGAAGGACGCCGGGAAGCCGCTGCCGCCCGAGGTGCTCGACCCGGCGTTCAGACACGTCGAGATCACCGATGACCCGCTCGCCTCGACCCTGGACCGCGAGGCGGACCACGCGGTCAAGGCGGGGTTGCTGGAGAAGCCCGACCTCAAGGGCATCTACGACCTCACCCTGCTCAACAAGGTGCTGAAGGCCGAAGGCAAGCCCGAGGTCGACGACGCCGGTCTCGGCGTCAAGTAACCAGCAACCGGAACTTCCAGGAGGTGACACTCATGGCCACCACGCTCACCAAGGCCGCCGTGGACGACACGGCGGTGTCCCACGCCGCCCGCTTCGAACACGTCTCGAAATCGTTCGGCCGGCCGGGCGCCCAGCAGCTCGTACTCGACGACATCACCCTCGACGTCGGACCGGGCGAGTTCGTCACGCTCCTGGGAGCCTCCGGCTGCGGAAAGTCCACCCTGCTCAACCTGGTCGCAGGACTCGACAAGCCGTCTGCCGGAACCATCGAGGTACCCGGCGGACGGCCGGCCCTGATGTTCCAGGAGCACGCCCTCTTCCCGTGGCTGACCGCCGGCAAGAACATCGAACTCGCCCTGCGGATGCGGGGTCTGCCCAAGTCCGAACGGCGCGAGGAGACCGAGCGGCTGCTGGAGCTCGTACGGCTGAAGGGTGCGTACGGCAAGCGGGTGCACGAGCTGTCGGGCGGTATGCGGCAGCGCGTCGCGCTCGCCCGGGCGCTCGCCCAGGACAGCCAGCTGCTGCTGATGGACGAGCCGTTCGCCGCGCTCGACGCCATCACGCGTGATGTCCTGCACGACGAGCTGACCCGCATCTGGCGCGAGACGAACCTGTCCGTCCTCTTCGTCACCCACAACGTCCGCGAGGCCGTACGTCTCGCCGAGAGGGTCGTCCTGCTGTCCTCCCGCCCCGGCCGTATCGCCCGCGAGTGGGAGGTCGACATCCCGCAGCCGCGCCGGATCGAGGACTCCGGGGTCGCCGACCTGTCCGTAGAGATCACCGAACAGCTGCGGGGAGAGATTCGCCGACATGGCCAGCACTGATACCAAGCAGCCCACCGGCGCCGCACCCGACCAGCTCGCCGGTCTCGAGGCCGGGCTCGACGCCCTGGAGACGCGGGCCACGCAGCGCGCGCCGCTGGGCAGGACCCTGGTGTCCAAGGTCCTGCCGCCCATCCTCGCCGTCGCCATCGTGCTGGTGCTGTGGCAGCTCGCCTACCACTTCAAGCTCAAGGAGCACTATCTGCTCCCGAGCCCGGTGGAGGTGGGCCGTTCCCTCCAGGACAAGTGGCTGGACGGGACGCTCCTGGACTACGTATGGACCAGCCTCTCGCGCGGCGCCCTCGGCTTCGTGGTCTCCGTCGCGATCGGCACCCCGCTGGGGCTGCTCGTCGCCCGGGTGAAGCCGGTACGGGCGGCGATCGGCCCGATCCTGTCCGGGCTGCAGTCGCTGCCGTCCGTCGCCTGGGTGCCCGCCGCGATCATCTGGTTCGGACTCACCGACGCCACGATCTACGCGGTGGTGCTCCTCGGCGCCGTCCCGTCGATCGCCAACGGCCTGGTGGCCGGCGTCGACCAGATCCCGCCGCTGTATCTGCGCGCCGGGCGGGTCATCGGCGCCACGGGCGTCAGCGCCGTACGGCACGTCCTGCTCCCGGCCGCCCTGCCCGGTTACATCGCCGGGCTCAAGCAGGGCTGGGCCTTCTCCTGGCGCTCGCTGATGGCGGCCGAGCTGATCGTGAACGCCGGCGACCTGGGTGTCGGCCTCGGCCAGCTTCTCGAACAGGGCCGCGAGCTCCAGGACATGTCCTGGGTCCTCTCGGCGATCCTGCTGATTCTGATCGTCGGTATCGGCATCGAGCTGCTGATCTTCGCCCCGATCGAGCGCCGTGTGCTGCGCAGCCGCGGTCTCCTCGCCAGGGGCTGAGTCGCCGTGCACGATCCCGTACTCCTCCTCATCGCCCACGGCAGCCGCGACCCGCGGCACGCGGCGACCGTCACCGCGCTCACCGAGCGCGTACGGTCGCTGCGGCCCGGGCTGCGTGTGGAGACCGGCTTCCTCGACTTCAACGCGCCGAGCGTGCCGCGTGTGCTGGAGCGGCTGGCAGCCGAGGGAGTACGGGACGTGGTGGGGCTCCCCCTCCTGCTCAATCGCGCCTTCCACGCCAAGTCGGACATCCCGTCCGTACTGCGCGAGGCCTCGGCCTGCCTGCCCCAGCTGGCCGTTCACCAGGCGGACGTGCTCGGTCCGTCCTCCCTGCTGACGGCCACCCTCGAACGGCGGCTGTACGAGGCCGGGTTGCGGCCCGGCGACCGGCGGTCGACCGGGGTCGTGCTGGCCTCGGCGGGCTCCTCCGACCCGGAGGCGATCGCAGTGATCGCTGAAAACGCGCGGGAGTGGCGGCGCACTGCTGGTTGGTGCGCCGTGCGACCTGCGTTCGCCTCCGCATCACGCCCCTTGACCGATGTGCCCAGCACCGAGGACGCGGTGCGTGCCCTGCGCGCGGAGGGCGTGGAGCGCGTGGCCGTCGCTCCGTACGTCATCGCACCCGGGCGGCTGCCGGACCGCATCGAGGCGGGTGCCCGCGAGGCGGGCGCGGACGTGCTCGCCGATGTCCTGGGCCCGGCGCCGGAGCTGGCGCGGGTCCTTCTGGGGCGCTACGACGAGGTCCGCGTCCCGCGCCTGGCGGCGCTCTCCGCCTGATCTCCTGTCGGTATGTGAGCCGTCGGCAGGTGAGCCGGGCCCCGAAGTCCTTCGTCGGTCAGGTCAGCAGTTCTCGGAACAGCCCGACCAGGGAACGGGCACCCGATCCGTCCGGGTCCTTGTCGGGGTTGTAGCAGCCGAGCGAGAGACCGGCGAGCCCGCAGCCGGTGACGAGCGGTCGCATCAGGTCGTGGAGTTCGCCGAGCGTGAGACCGCCGGGCATCAGGTAGTCGGTGGCGGGGAAGACCAGCTCGTCCAGGACGTCGACATCGAGATGCACCCAGTAGCGCCCCTGCGCCCGGCCCGCACTGTCGGCCCCGGCCAGCCGTGCCCGTGTCTCCTCCCCCGCTGCGGCCATCCCACGGGCCCGAAGGTCCGGGGGGCTGAGTTCGCGCCGCAGTCCCACCTGCTCCGGCAGCGCTGATGCCAGCCCGGCTGCTTCCGCCCGGTCCCGCGGACCGAGCAGGGCGAGGCGGTCGGCGGAGACCAGGGGCGCAGCCACCTCTTCGGACCACGCCGGCGGACCGACGCCGGTCAGCACGGCGACCGGCATGTCGGCCGGCTCGCCCGTGGTCGAGGTCCGCCCGTCATAGAGGTCGAGGTGTCCGTCCAGATAGGCCAGGCCGACATCACCGAGGGCGTCGCGGGCGCCCGCCAGCGCTCCCGGCAGCATCGTGCAGTCGCCTCCGAGCACCACGGGCATCCGGCCGTCGTCCATGACGGCGCCGATCCGCGTCCGCAGGATGCCGGTCATGGCACGCACCGTCGGCCATCCCAGGACCCCGACCTCGGCGTCTCTGGCGCTCCCGACGAGACGTACGTCGAGATCGCCGAGATCCACGGCTCCGATCGCGTCCGCCAGCCCCGCGCCACGCAGGGCCGCCGGGGCCAGCTCGGTCCCGAAAGACGGATCGCCCGGCTCGGGTATGCCCACGCAGTCGATGGGCACCCCCACGAGCACGACCTCGCGGGCAACACTCATACGGCCAGTCTCGGCGGCCGGCGAATGGTCGGCAATCCGACATCATGGGAAGAAGCCCGTCGACCCATCGACTCGTAGACCCATCGACCCATCGACCCGCAGACCCGCAGACCCGCAGACCCGCCGACCCGCAGACCCGTGACCTGCCGCCCGAGCGAAGGACGCTGCTATGCCGATCCACTATCACAAGCGAATCACGATCATCCCGAAGCTTGTCCACCTCAACATCGGCGCGCACGGCTGGTCGGTTTCGTTCGGGCCGCGGCAGGCGAACATCACCTGGCACCGGCACGGCCGACACACCACCACGGTGCGGCTGCCCGGCGGATTCTCCTGGCGGCGGCGCTCCGGACGTCACTGACGTACCGTCAGTTCTCCATCATCGCCAGGAGCTTGGTGACGGTGTTCCAGTTGCGGGCCGTGCCTTCCACTCCGAGCCGGACCTTGCCGAGGGCGGGCATGAGCTTGCTGGTTCCGAGGCCGTTCGGGCAGTGCACATAGATCTCCCGTTCCCCGGGGTGGAACTCGTCCGGGAGGTACGCCTCCGGGTCGAGACCGCTGAGCTTTCCAGGGTCGACCGGGCCGGTCAGAAAGATGACCACGAGCTTTGAGGGCTCGAAGGAGCCGGGCGGGAAAGGGTTCCGGTCCGCCACCGCCCGTAGCTCCGCCGTGTCGAGCACGATGCACCGGACCTCGAAGCCGAAGCGGTCGGCGAGTGCCTGCTCGAGCCCGGCCACGAGCTTCGCCCGGTTCTTCTCCGCGCTGGTGAATACGGCATTGCCGCTCTGCAGCAGCGTACGGACGTCGCCGTGTCCCAGCTCTGTCAGCAATTCGCGCAGGGCCGCCATGGGAACCTTCTTGTGGCCGCCCACATTGATTCCGCGCAGCAGCGCCACATATGTCGTCACGGCGGCACCCTACGGGATGCGGATCCCGGGGGCCGGTGGTCCCGGAGCGGAGGTGTCCGCCCCGCTCCGCGCGCCGAGACCGTGCCGTTCTTCCGGGACGCCCGTGGCGACACCCGCCTGATGTGCGTCCCCCTCCGCTCGGGCGCGAACAGCGCTCAGGGTTGGTGAGGTTGGCCCTCGTACAGCTCCATCGGGCCGGTGTGGTCGCGCTTCGCGGCCATCTTGTGGACGGGGTTGAGAACTGACCGTTGACCGCTTCAGTGCCTTGGCCCCGACGGCGGTGGCGACCTAGCACAGTTCCTTGTCGTTGCTGCCT